>JAWOGT010000298.1:0-8075 GCA_046496585.1 Halopseudomonas sp. | reverse complement strand
CGGCGCGTTGCGGTACCAGAGGGGATCGGTGAAGAGGTCCGGGATCTCATCTTCGATCACCTGCTGACGATACTCCGCAATGGACTGGGCTAAATCCTGATATTCCTCGGGCAGCAGAGCCATCAGGACCGGCAGGGGGGCCGTGTTGATGTTGGCACCTGCTTGATGATGTCGCCGGGCTTGGAAACGGGCTCCGCATCGGGCTCCTTGCCGTTGGACAAATGCCGTTCAAGATCGGCCTCGCGAACACTGAAGTCCTCGTCGGTCGGCATTGCTGGATCCCATTCCCGGTAGGGAACGGGGCGCTCATCAACACAAACCAATGCGCAGCATTATGCCATCGTGACGACTCAAACCATCTGCGTATTGCGTCAAATCGTCAAAAAAAACTGCACTGAGTAGCGCCGCCTGTTATGTGCCGCAAAATTGACTGCACTACACCCTCATTCCCGGGGTCAGTCGCCTACACGGCGGAAAATGGGTGGCCTGGATGATTTCACCATGGCATCACGGCGGCAACCTACAGTCAAGCGATCTGCGACTGCGAACTACCACAACATGGGTTAATATGGCGCTTTTATCCGTAGACAGACATGTATTTATGACCGAAGTCGACAAGCTTTTCGCCGCCCCCCTTGCCCAAGTCAGCGACTTTGTATTCGACGCTGACGTCGCGCGGGTTTTTCCGGACATGATCAAACGCTCCGTGCCCGGTTACCCGACCATTATAGAAAGCATTGGCTTGATTGCTGGCCAGTATGCACAGCCGGACAGCCTGATCTATGACTTGGGTAGTTCACTAGGTGCCGCCACCCAATCCATGCGCCGCCATGTGCGCGTACCGGGCTGTCGTATTATTGCCGTCGATAACTCGCTGGCCATGACCGAGCGCTGCCGGGAATATCTGCAAGCCCAGGATGCGATGGTCGAAGAGCTTACCCCTGCCGAGGTACTGCAGGCCGACATACTCGGTCTGCCGCTCGCGCGGTGCTCGGTCGTGGTGCTGAACTTTACCCTGCAGTTCATTGCGCCAGACAAACGACTTGAACTGCTTCGCGCCATCTACGCCGCCTTGCTGCCTGGCGGCGTTCTGATCCTGTCAGAAAAAATACGCTTCGATGATCCTGAGACCCAACGCAGCCTGGAAAACATGCACCACGCCTTTAAACGAGCCAATGGTTACAGTGAGCTGGAAATAGCCCAGAAGCGCAGCGCCATTGAAAAAGTCATGTTGCCAGATACGCTTGAAATGCACCTGACACGCTTGCAGCAAGCCGGTTTCAAGCACAGCCACAGCTGGTTCCAGTCCCTTAATTTCTGCTCGATAATGGCGCACAAGTGATCGACTACAACCCGCTGTATCAGCAACTGGCCGACTCGCCGCTAGCACCCTGGCTTGCCGTGCTGCCAGCGGCGTTGGAACAACGCTTTGCCAACATCGACCACGGCGATCTGCAGCGCTGGCAAGCCGCGCTGCACTGCCTGCCGGCTATCGCCGACCCCATAGCCGACCTGCGCCAGGGTGTGACGATCAACGCACACCAGGCGCTCAGCCAGGCGCAGCAGGACAGTCTGCGAGAAGGTTTGCAGGGCCTGCAGCCCTGGCGCAAAGGGCCTTTCACGCTGTTCGGCACGCACATTGACTGCGAATGGCGCTCAGACTGGAAGTGGCAGCGCATCGCACCCCACCTGGACCTGGCCGGCAAGCGCGTGCTGGATGTGGGCTGTGGCAACGGCTATTACATGTGGCGCATGTGGCAGGCAGGCGCGCATCTGGTGCTGGGGGTTGATCCCAATCTGCTGTTTTATCATCAGTTCATGGCCATGCAGCGCTACCTGCCGGACGCCCCGGTATGGCAGCTGCCCTTCACGCTCGAGGAGCTGCCTGAGCCTGCGGGCGGCTTCGACACGGTTTTTTCCATGGGCGTGCTTTACCACCGCAAATCGCCAATCGACCATTTGCTGCAGCTCAAGGCCTGCTTACGGCCGGACGGCGAGCTGGTGCTGGAAACCCTGGTGATTGAAGGGGATGAAAACGCCTGCCTGGTGCCCGAAGACCGCTATGCGCAGATGCGCAATGTCTGGTTCCTGCCGTCGGTTGCCATGCTCGAGAGACTGCTGCGGCGCAGCGGCTTTGAGCAGGTGAAATGTATCGACCTCACACCCACCGGCACCGATGAGCAGCGCAGTACCGCGTGGATGCGTTTCCAGTCACTGCCCGATTTCCTCGATCCAGCCAATCCCGGACTGACCTGCGAGGGCTACCCGGCGCCGCTGCGGGCGACGCTGACGGCACGCAAACCAGGCAAGTGACGCCGCCGCGATTACTGTCGCTCCAGCCAGTCCGGCAATTCGGCTGAAGGCAGTGCGCGGGAAAACAAATACCCTTGGCAGGCACCGCAGCCCCGTCCCTGCAGAAAGCGCCATTGCGCTTCGGTTTCCACGCCCTCAGCGACGACATGCAGGCGCATGTTGGCAGCCAGGTCGAGTATGGTGGTAACCAGTTGATTGTCTTCGCTATTTTGCGGCACCCCGGCGAGAAAGCTTTTATCGATTTTCAGCTTGTCCAAGGGAAAGCGGCGCAGATAGGCCAACGAAGAATACCCGGTACCGAAGTCATCGATCGCCAGAGTGACGCCCAGCTCTTTCAGTTGCCGGAGTGTCTGTTCCCCCTGCTGGGCATTAGTCATCAACGCGCTTTCGGTAATTTCCAGCTCCAGCATGCTGGCAGGCAAACCGCTGACATCCAGCGCCGAGCGGACCAAGGCGACCACATCCTGCTGAATAAACTGACGCGGCGACAGGTTCACTGCAATCAGCTCAAGGCCCAGGCCCTGCTGTTGCCAGAGTCTGGCCTGGCGGCACGCCTCATGCAGCACCCAGCTGCCGATCGGCACTATTAGCCCATTCTGCTCGGCCAGGGGAATAAACTGGTCGGGCGGTATCAGCCCATGCTGCGGATGCCGCCAGCGCAACAATACCTCCACCCCATAGGCACGGCGGCTGCGCACTTGTATCAACGGCTGGTAATGCAACTCGAATTCGCCATTTTCCAACGCTTTATGCAGCCCGCGCTCCAGTTCGAAGCGCTGCCGGGCCTCCTCGGTCATCGCCCGGGAGTAACCACAGACCTGGTCGCGCCCGGTACTCTTGGCGGTATCCATGGCCGCATCGGCGTTGCGTACCAGGTCCGCCGAACTGTCGCCATCCAGCGGATAACAGGCGAAGCCCACGCTGGCCCCAATGTAGATTTCCCGGCCATCCTCCAGCACCACCGGGGCACGCATACGGGCGCAAATATGCTCACCCAGCTCACGCACGGCATCGGCTTGCCGGTCAGCTGTAATCAGCAGAAATTCGTCGCCGCTCAAGCGCGCCAGAGTATCCGCTTCAGCGCAACAGCCAGCCAGGCGCCGCGCCGCCTGGCGCAGCACTTCATCGCCGATGGCGTGCCCGAGGCTGTCATTAATGGCTTTGAACCGATCCAGATCAATGTACAGCACGGCCAGAGCCAAAGGCTGAGCCGCAGCGCGCTGTATACTCTGGTCCAGCTTGAGTAGTGCCAGGGTGCGATTGGCGAGTCCGGTAAGACTGTCAAAGTGCGTCATATGCTGCAGTTGTTGTTGGCTGCGCTGCAAACCACTGAGATCGCTGAACATTGCCATATAGCGGCTGACCTGGTTGCCTTCATCCGTTACGGCAGTAGCCGTTACCCAGACAGGGACGTCCTGCTGATCGGCGCGTTCAAGCAACACTTCACCCTGCCAGTGACCTTCCTGAGCAAGTGCGGTCAGCACCTGTCGAGTGAGCGTGCGAGAATGCATATCCTGCCGGTAGGCATGCGGACGTTTGCCAGTGACTTGCAGGGCAGCCAAACTGGTGATATGGGTGAAAGCGGGGTTAACCCGGAGAATATGGAAGCGGCTGTCCATCACCATCATCCCCTCGCGGCTACTCTCGAACAACGCGGCCGCCTCGGTAAGGGACTGTTCATGTTGCTTGCGCTCGGCAATATCTTCGGTAATAAAAACATAGTAAAGCGCAACGCCGTCAGCGTCGCGTACCAGGGTAATGGTCAGATTGATCCAGGTAACCGACTGGTCAAACTTGTGATAGCGCGACTCCAGGACAAACTGATCGAGCAGCCCGTAGCGCAGATCGCGTAACCCGCGCTCGACCATGGGTATGTCTTCGGCAAACAGCAGATCACGCGGGCACATGCGCTGCAAATCAGGCTCACTGAATCCCGAGCAATGCAGATAATGGGGATTGGCGCTGATAAAACGCCCGGTCGGTGACACCAGCAATATACCCACTGCGGCATGTTCGAAGATCGCCGAGAAGCGTTTCTCGGTGATCTCATGCTGCTGCGCGAGGCGCGACTTTTGTACGATTAAGGCAGTCAGCCGGGTGAATTCCCCCATCAACTGCAGCTCATGCTCGTCGGGATAACGCGACTGGTCAGCGTAGACCGCAAATGAGCCAAGGATGTTGCCATCCTGATCGGCGAAAGGCGTGGACCAACAGGCTACCACCGAACCCAGCTCGGCCAGATCCTGAAAGTCCTGCCACAGCGGGTCATTGCGCACATCACTGACATACACCGGCTCGCCGCGACAGATCGCCGTACCGCAGGAACCTACGCCCTCAGCCGGTACCATGCCGTTGAGTGCCTGGTTGTATTGTTCCGGCATGCTCGGTGCGGCGAGTGTCTGCACGGCACCGCTGTCGGGATCAAGCAACAACAGCGAGACCCGTTGACCCATTTGCACGCTTTCCCAGGCCTTGGCTAATTGACTGGCCATGTCCCGCATGCCCGCTCTGCCCAGTAGCCCGTCGAGCACATTCAGACGTGCCGACTGAATCAATGCCTGTTCCTGCTGAGCCTGGATATCGCGCAAGGTACCGATGATCACCGGCCCACTTTCAAGCGTAACGTAGGGGCGTGCGGTCAGGTGGCTCCAGCGATAGCGTCCGGCCAGATCGCGTAAGCGCAGATTCGCCTGCAACTGGCCCGTGTGCCCTGCACGGACCTGATGCAGGTAGTCTTCCAGCTGGCCTGTGTCGTCGGCATGAAAGCCTTGCAGAATGGAATAGCCTTTGACGCGCGCCGCATCCATCCCGGTCAAGTCCTGCCAGGCGCGGTTGACATAAATCAGCCGACCATCGAACTCAGCGCGAAACACCACATCCCTGACTGCCGCCATCACCTGAATGTTGCGCTCCAAAGCGGCGCGGGCGCCACGCTGGAGCTGACGGATGTGCGCCTGGGCACAGCACAACTGATATACCAGCATGGCGCTGGTGATCAGTACCAGGGGAAGCCACCAGCGAAGCGCGGCGGCAGAAAGATCCAGCGTTGGAAAGAATACCGTCAATAGCCACTGCGCAACCAGCAGGCTGGCCAGGCAGGCTATCAGAACCATCGCCCCGTTTCTTCTTATCACCAGCACGCTCCGTTACTGCACCGCGCTGGCCGCTGCTCAACCAAACACGGTAACTGTCTGACGACTTATGGCCACCAGCGTACCATCTTCTCGCCATATCATGGCAGAGACATGGCCATATCCATCGCAAGCGTGTTCGATCTCGGCGCGGTACAACAGCCAGTCGGTATTGCCCATGTCCGGTTGCGGCTGCATGAACTCAATGGTCCAGGTCAATGAGCTGGCCGGCGCCGGCTGTTGCAGGTGCGGTAACAGCGCCGGCGGCCAGACATCCACAAGCCCTAGAATATGTCCCTCGTGTATGCTGCCCTCATCCTCCCGAAAGCGCATCCAGCCGCCCATCTCGCGCTTGCGGCTGTGGGTATATGGCAGGTCGCCGAACGCCCAGCGTACGGCAAAATGCTTGATAAAAGCCGGATTAAGACCTTCAACATAGGGCATTTCAATGCACTCTGCCGGCGCCTTGGCGGCCGGCGCTGGCAGGCTCCGAACCGCCACCGCCGACTCCCGCGAGGCGCCAAAACTGCCCTGAACGAGGCACATGACCTGACCATTCTGTTTGCCCATACCGAGCATCTGCGTGACCGCCTTGCCCTCGCGCAGGACCTGCGCCTCCACCTGCATGCTTTGCCCCGGAGCAACCGGGCCGACAAAGGTAATGGCCAGCGACCTGACCGGTCTGTCGCTGGCAACCTGGTCGCGCATGCCCTGGTACACCAGTGCGGCAATCAATCCGCCATAACCGGCGCGGCCCTGGGCCCAGCCGGTGGGAATGGTCACTTCCTGGCGGGTTGAGTCGGCTAATGCAGCCAGCAGTTCAGCAAAGGTCATGAAGGGATTCCTGTGATTCACGAAGGCGCATGGTAGGCCATCGGATCAGCAAGACAAAGGGCTGTTGCAACAACATAGTGATGCCGAATGCACTACTATTTATCTTGGGATTCGGGCGGCGCGCGCAAGCCGCTGATCCAGCCCAGCGCCAGCCAGGCCGGCGGCATGTCCGGCCAATCATCGGCACCCAGCCCTTCCAGGCCAAAGCCGGTTGCACCGGCTTTGGCCAAAAGCCGATCGTGCCACCAGTTCAGATAGCGGCCAGTACCGGGCGGTCGCTCATGGCTCATCGCGGCGCGCAGGCGCAGGGGTAATGCAGCAAACAAACGCTGGTCTATGGCCTGGCGTATCTGCTGCTCGCTCTCCAGATAAGCAGACGCGGCGATATCCGGAAGAGTAAGCCGGCGCGCCAGGATCACCAACTGCGCTGCGTATTCGCGATGACTGTGCAGCGGGTCCAACTGCGCGCGCCAGTCCAGCTGCAAGCGCTCCAGCGCTTCAACCAGCGTCAGCGCACCAGCACTCCGGGCATTCAGCAAGGCGGCCAGCCAGCGCCGCTGTAATAGCGGAACGCGCTCCAGCAACAACGCCAGCTCCGCGCTGCTGGAACCGCTGCGCGGCTGCCAATGGCCCAGATTGCCTTCCGGAATGCGCAGCATGCGTGCGCAACACTGGGGCCACTGGGCCGGCAACAGGTGAACCTTGAGCTCCTGCCAGTGCAGCAGCAACTGATCACGGCGCGCCAGCAACCAGCGCTCCGCCAGGCGTTTATAGGCGGTCATCGGCTTTGCGCCCCAGACGGGTGCGAATACCCTGAATGACGCCGCGGTTGTCTTCCTCCAGACTGCTTTGATCGGCCAGCGGCGCCGCGCGACACAGATCCAGGGTAAAGTGGCCGAGCCGTGAACTGTAGAGCCCTATGCCGATGCCCTGCCCGATGCGGGCCGCAAGCTTCTCCAGCATGCCTGAGAGCAAGCTATCACTGAGCGCGCCAATCGCCATTTCACTGCCGCCCGCCAGGGCGATATTGCGCAGCACATGCCGCGCCAGACGCCAACGACCCAGCTGCCCCATCGGCAGGCCATAGCAAATTGCCACGCGCTGCATCATGCGGATGTTACGCCAGACTACCAGCAACAGATCGACTGACACCCAGGGGCTGGTCGCCACCAACATGCCGGTGCTCACCGATTCGCTGCGGATCATGCGTCGCGCCTGTATATCCAGCGCCTGATAAAACTGCTGATTCAGCCGCCGACTGACTTCCTGCGCGCTGTGCGATTGATCCAGCCCGTCACACACCAGCGCCATACGTGCGGCCAGGGGGGTATCGCGATACAGCGCCTGCAAACGCTCCAGCCAATCCAGCGCCAGGCGCTCGCCGGGGTCCGCCAGCGCCACACGCATTTCCATGCGCAATTGCTCCAGCGCGGTCAGCCGTTGCCGCTGCTGCCGGAGTGCACGCCAACTGAGCAAAGCGGTGCCGGCCAGCCCCACCCCCAGCGCTCCCAACAGGCCGCCAGCCAGCGGATTCCAGGCCCAGGCATCCAACGTCCAGCGGCTCCATTCGAGCACCGCTGCACCGACGACCACGCCCATCAGCAATTTCCCCAGGCGTGCTGGCCAGGGGCTGACCGCAGGCGCATTCAGCGTTCCCGGCAGCGGTACTTCATCCGGGAGCTCCCGCGGCTTGAGTTGCTCCACGGATTCACCCAGCACCCTGACCTCTTCAGGCGGCCGCTCAGGCGCCGGCTCCCAGGTCTCGAGAATATGCGGATGCTCGCTGGTCGGTTTGCG
>JAWOGT010000290.1:0-10668 GCA_046496585.1 Halopseudomonas sp. | reverse complement strand
TATAGCCTCGACGATGTGGTGCAGGGCAACCTCGATCAGGTGATTGAGCCTTTGTTGCGCGAATATCAGGCTGATCTGTTGGCTTCGCTGGAACAGCTCTGATGGTCAGTATTGGTGCTTTGCTGGCGCAGGTCGATCTGGCGCATTCGAGCACGCCTGATCTGGATGCTGAACTGCTGTTGGCCAAGGTTCTGGGCAAGGCGCGCAGCTATTTGAAGACCTGGCCTGAGCGCGAACTGGACGCCGAGCAACTGACGACCTATCAAGCATTGATAGAGCGTCGCCGCCGGGGTGAGCCGGTGGCTTACCTACTGGGTGAACAGGGGTTCTGGAGCCTTGACCTGCAAGTCAGCCCAGCGACCCTGATTCCGCGCGCGGATACCGAACGGCTGGTCGAGTTAGCGCTGGAATGCGGCCCGGTCGGGCCTGCGCGGGTGCTTGACCTGGGCACCGGTACCGGTGCAATTGCGCTGGCGTTGGCCAGCGAGCGCCCCCAGTGGCAGGTGCTCGGCAGCGACAGCATAGCGGAAGCGGTGACCCTGGCCGAAGGCAATCGGCAGGCGCATCAGTTGCAGAATGTCCGTTTTGTCTTGAGTGACTGGTTTGCCGCGTTGCCAGCGCAGGCCTTTGACCTGATTGTCAGCAACCCACCCTACATCGCGGTGGCGGATCCCCATCTGCAGCAAGGCGATGTGCAATTCGAACCGGCCAGCGCACTGGTCAGTGGTGCCGACGGGCTCGATGCGATCCGCCAGATCGTCGATCAGGCGCCGGGTTACTTGTTGGCCGGTGGCTGGCTGTTGCTTGAACATGGCTGGGAGCAATCCCCTTCGGTGTGTGAGCTGCTGCGCCGGCGCGGAGTGTCTGCGGTGCAATCCTGGGCGGATCTGGCCGGCCACCTGCGCGTCAGTGGAGGGCAATGGCGTGGATGATCAACAGCTGCTGCGCTACAGCAGACAGATCCTGTTGCCGCAGATCGATATCGCCGGCCAGCAACGGCTGCTGGCTAGCCGTGTGCTGATTGTCGGCCTCGGTGGCCTCGGCGCACCCGTGGCCCTGTACCTGGCCGCCGCCGGCGTCGGCACCCTGGTGCTGGCGGATCATGACCAGGTGGACCTGACCAACCTGCAACGGCAGATCATTCATCATACTGGCGATATCGGACGGCCTAAGGTCGAGTCTGCCGCCGAGCATCTGCAGGCGCTTAATCCACAGGTGCATATTCGCCGTATTCAGCAGGCACTGGCCGATACGGCGCTGGTTGACGCGGTTGCCGACGTGGACCTGGTACTCGACTGTTCGGACAATTTCAGCACCCGGCAAGCGGTCAATGCGGCGTGCGTCGCCTTGAGCAAACCCCTGGTTTCCGGCGCGGCGATTCGCCTGGAAGGGCAGCTCAGCGTGTTCGATTCACGTCAGCCCGAGAGCCCCTGCTATCAATGCCTGTATGGCAGCGGCGCTGAGGATGCGCTGAGTTGCAGCGAAGCGGGTGTGATCGGGCCGCTGGTCGGTCTGGTGGGCAGCTTGCAGGCGCTGGAGGCGTTGAAGTTGCTAGTCGGTTTTGGCGACCCCTTGGTCGGGCGTTTGCTGCTGATTGATGCGCTGGGTAGCCGCTTCCGGGAGATGCGCATTCGCCGCGATCCGGCTTGCGCTTGTTGTCGGACGCGCAGGTGAGTCAGGCTCCGGTGGGCGTGTTCGACTCCGGTGTCGGCGGACTGTCGGTGCTGCGCGAAATTCGCCAACAACTGCCCAACGAGTCGCTGTTGTATGTGGCCGATAGTGGCTACGTGCCCTATGGTGATAAAAGCCCCGAACAGATACGTCAGCGCAGCCGGGCGATTGCCGGTTTTTTGCTCGGACAGGGTGCCAAGGCGCTGGTGGTGGCGTGCAATACCGCGACCGCGGCGGCGGTGAATGATTTGCGCAGTGTCTATGACCTGCCGATTATAGGCATGGAGCCGGCGGTCAAGCCTGCCGCGCAAGCGACACGCAGCGGTATGGTTGGCGTGCTGGCGACCACCGGCACCTTGCAGAGCGCCAAGTTTGCGGCCCTGCTTGACCGCTTCGCCGGATCGGTAAAAGTCATAACCCAACCGTGTCCGGGTCTGGTCGAACTGGTCGAGCGGGGCGAGCTGCAAGGTCCGAGAGTCGATGCACTGCTGCGCGAATTTACCGCGCCGTTGCTGGCGGCAGGCTGCGATACGCTGATACTCGGTTGTACGCATTACCCTTTTGTGCGCGAGGGGTTGCAACGTTTGCTGCCGCCGGAGGTCAATCTGATCGATACCGGTGCCGCTGTGGCCAGATGTCTGCACGCCAGGTTGGCCGATGCGGGTTTGTTGGCCGCCGCTCCAGCTGCCGCTGAGCAGTTCTGGACCAGCGGCAATGTTGAGCAGATGCACAGCGTGTTGCCTGTGCTGTGGGGGCATGCTGCCCAGGTGCAATGGTTGCCGGTTTAAACTCGATCACGCTCTGGATGAGCAGTCTTGGTCACTTTGCCCATGTTGTTTCAGGAATGAATATATGAAGAACGCTAGTCTTTGGATAATCGCCGGCCTGAGCGCCGCGCTGCTGGCACAGCCAGCATTGGCCGATCGCGGTTTCACCCTCGAACTGGGCCACAGCTCGGAGTCCGAGCTGACTTACCGGGCCGGTCTTGAGTTGGGTTTCGGCAACCCCCTTTGGCAAAGTGATGCTGGCGCCGTGGTGCTGGATGGTTATTGGGACGCGGGCCTGACCTACTGGGATGGTATCGACGCGTTCAATGTGTCTCTGACGCCGATGTTCCAGTTGAACTTCCCGCGCGCGATGACCGCGGTGACACCCTTCCTGGAAGCCGGTATTGGCGCGGCCCTGTTCTCCAAGACGGATCTGGCGCCGGGCGCGGATATTGGCTCGGCCCTGCAGTTTGAGGATCGCCTGGGTCTGGGTATGCGCTTTGCGTCCGGCTCCGAGCTGGGGCTGCGCTACTACCACTACTCCAACGCCAGTATCAAACAGCCCAATCAGGGTATCAACAAGGCAGCGCTTTACTACCGCGTCAATTTCTAAGCTCGGCATAGCCCGTCGCCGCGCTGCCGGTTCAGCCTTTGTGCAGCACCTGCTGGCGCAGACGCAGCTGTTCGCGATACAGGTGCGCGAAGCCGTGCAGCAGCGGATAGATGATCGCCCAGCACAGCGCCAGGATAATCGCGCTGGCCTGCATGCCGAGCGGCAGCCCGACGTCGGCCAGTGTGGCACCGGCGACGTAGGATAAAGGCCCGGCCACGGCGCCCAGTACGCAGGCCATCCACACCGGCTTGGCACTCCAGGCCAGGCAATGGTTCAGCGTGGTGCCGAGCATCGCCCAGAGCAGTACCAGCCACAGTGGGGCGAGTAGCGGCTCCCCGGTAAAACTGAATACCCCGATCTGCAGCAGAAAGGAATCCAGTGCCGTGCCCGCGAGCATGACGCTGATCACCAGCTTGCCCTCCGCTGCCCAGGAGCTGATCCAGGTGAAGTGGACGATGAGCGCTGCCAGTGGGATCAGCAGCCACCAACCGGTGCCGCCGATGACGCAGGCAAACCAGCTGGCCTGGAACAGCAATGCATTAGCGATCAACTTCACCGGCATATCAGGCTCCCAGATTGTACAAATCAAGCTCCGGTCGGGCGTCGGGTTTGCTCAGCAGTATCTGCGCGGTACCGATGGAGCGCTCAAGAAAGCCGCCTTCGCAGTAGCACAGATAGAACTCCCAGAGCCGGAAAAAGTAGTCATCATACCCCAGCTGCTCCAGGTGGCCGCGTGCGGTTTTCAGATTGTCGTGCCAGAAGCGCAGTGTGCGGGCGTAATGGCTGCCGATGTCCTCCAGGTGCAGCATGGACAAATCGGTGTGCTTGCGGGTCAGTTCGCCAATCAGACTGACCGACGGCAGTGATCCCCCGGGGAAGATATAGCGTTGGATAAAATCGACACTGCGCCGCGCCTGGTCATAGCGCTGATCGCGAATGGTGATAGCCTGCAGTAGCATCATGCCGTGGGGTTTGAGCAGACGGGCGCAGGTTTCAAAATAGGTGCGGAAGTACTCATGGCCCACCGCCTCAACCATTTCAATCGAGACCAGCTTGTCGTATTCACCGGTCAGTTCGCGGTAGTCCTTGAGCAGTAGCGTGATCCGGTCCTGGAGCCCGAGTTCGGCGACCTTGGCGGTGGCGTAGGCCAACTGCTCCTTCGACAAGGTGGTAGTGGTGACCCGGCAGCCATACTGCTGCGCGGCATAAATTGCCATGCTGCCCCAGCCGGTTCCGATCTCGAGCAGGTGATCGTCGGCACTCAGTTCGAGCTTGCGGCAGATGCGTTCCAGCTTGTTGAGCTGAGCCTCTTCCAGATTGTCGCCCTGCGGCGGGAAAACCGCTGCAGAATACATCATGGTCGGATCCAGAAAGTTCTCGAACAGGTCGTTGCCCAGATCATAGTGGGCCTGGATATTGCGGCGTGAACCGCTCAGCGTATTGCGATTGAAGCGATGCAGGGCTTTCAGCGCGGGCAGGCCAAGACGGGCAATGCCCTTTTCCATCGCGTCCAGCACTTCCAGGTTGCGCACGAATATCTTGGTAACCGCGGTCAGATCGGGTGTGGTCCAGAAGCCATGAATGTAGGCTTCGCCCGAGCCGATGCTGCCATTGGTGGCAATCATCGGGTAGGCAGCATGGCTGTGCACGTGGATCTCCGCGTGCAGGCCGTCCACGTCAGGCTGGCCGTACTGCATGACTTCACCCTGATCATGCACGGTAATGGTGCCGCGTTCTATCGCCTTGAGCTGCTTGAGTACCAGCGTGCGGCTCAGGCGTACCAGCCAGCTGCGCCGGGTCTTGTCTTCGGCATTGACGTCGCGGGTATTGCCCAGCAGCGCCCGGGTCCGTTCACCGACGTCGGGACTGAGGGTCTCACAACAACTGGCGGTTGACTCACATCGGCTATTTTTCATCGGAATGCTCCTTTACCTGAATCGCTGAGGCTGCCGCCGTCCGGGTGGAAGGGGCGCGATGATCGAAAATGGGAATACGCTTGATGGCCAGACGCACGGCCTGCCAGTAGATGCCCAGCACGGTTTTGCTGACCATGAACGGAAACGACAAGGCTTCGCGGCGCAGCAAGGCGGCGCTCAGCGGCCGACGTGTGAGGGTCAGCGTGGCGTCGAACAGCCGGGTATCGTGCTGCCAGTCTTCCATGTGCACCATCAGCGTTGCGGCGGGCTGATTGAAGCGCATGCGGTAGGTCAGTTGCTGGGGCAGAAAGGGCGATACATGGAAGGCCTTGGCCAGCTCAAAGTGCTGCAGCGGCTGCGCCGGATCGGTCGCCATGACGTAGCAGAACCGCTCTCGCCAAGGGGTATTGGAGACCTCGGCGATGATCGCCTGCAACTGGTCTGCACGGTCATGGCAATAGAACAAGGAGACGGGATTGAACAGCATGCCGAAGCTGCGGACCTGAGTCAGCACGCGAACCGGTCCATCCACCTGCTTGCCCAGCTGCTCGCTGACCAGACGCCGCGCGGTATCGCTCAAGCCTTCAGCCGGGCGACGCTGATCGGTCAGATAGTCGCACTCGCGAAAGCGCATGGGTGACCACCAACGCCCCGACCACAGCCAGCTAAGGGAAAATACGCGCTGCTGCTCACTCAGGTCCAGCCACAGCAGGCTGATCCGGTAGCGGAAGTGATGTTCCCGCGGGGCGTGTCGGCGGTGGCGAATGACGCCGGTGTAAAGTGCACTGTGCAGGGTCATTACAGGCTCTCCCCTAAAGCTTCGGTCACGCGCAGGGCGCTGGCTACGCCATCTTCATGAAAGCCGTTGGCCCAATAGGCGCCACAGAAGAACGTATGGTTGGCGCCGAGCAGTTCCTGCCAACGCGCCTGGGCGGCGGCGGCCGCCAGACTGAATTGCGGATGCGCATAGCTGAACCGGCCGAGGATGCTGGCCGGGTCGATTGCAGCGGTTTGGTTGAGACTGACGCAAAAGGTCGTGTCGGACTCGATGCCCTGCAAGATATTCATGTTGTAGGTCACCGCGGCCGAGCGCTGTTGGGCGTTATCGAGCCGGTAGTTCCAGCTGGCCCAGGCCAGCCGCCGCCGGGGTAGCAGGCGGGTGTCGGTGTGCAGCACGACATCATTATCGGCATAGCCAATGGCCCCGAGTATCGATTGCTCTGGCTCGGTTGGCTCGGCCAGCAAACGCAGCGCCTGGTCGCTATGGCAGGCCAGTATGACCTTGTCGAAGCGCTCTTCACCCTGAGGGCTGGTCAGGGTCACGCCCTGCGGGTCGCGGGTGATCCGTTGCACCGGACAATTAAGCCTGATCGCCTGCTTGAACGGCGCGATCAGCGGCTCGATATAGGCTCGGGATCCGCCGCTGATCACCCGCCACTGCGGGCGGTCACTGACCGATAACAGCCCATGGTTCTTGAAGAAGCGCACGAAGAAGGCCAGTGGAAAAGCCAGCATGTCGGCCAGCGACATGGACCAGATAGCGGCGCCCATGGGGATGATGTAATGCTGGCTGAAACGCTGTCCGTAACCCTTGCTCTGCAGGTACTCGCCGAGAGTGGTTTCAGTGTGAAGGCGGCCCGACTCAAGATCGCTCAGGGCTTCACGGTTGAAGCGCAAAATATCCCGGACCATGCCGATAAAGCCGGGCGAGAACAGGTTGCTACGCTGGGCAAACAGGCTGTTGAGGCTATGACCGTTGTACTCCAGTCCGCTGGCCGGTTCGTTCACCGAGAAACTCATTTCGGTGTCTTTCGAGACGACGCCAAGCTGATCCATCAAGCGGATAAAGTTCGGATAGGTCCAGTCATTAAAGACAATAAATCCGGTATCTATCGCATAGGGCTTGCCGTCGACCTCAACATCCACGGTATGCGTATGCCCGCCAATCCAGTCGGCCGCCTCAAACACCGTGACCTCATGCTGACGGGAGAGTAGGTGGGCACTGACCAGCCCGGAAATGCCGGAACCGACTATGGCGATACGCATTATCGAGGGTCCCCCTGTGATGACGATTTATCTGCGGGTGAACCGCTCTGCGAAGGCGGGCTGGAGGCGGGCCGCGCCATGCCTTTGGTGAGGGCAAAACGCAACCGATTGGGCAGGCTACCCAGCAGCTTGAGTACACTAATGAAGGGTCCGGGAAAGTTGATCTCGTGCTTGCCCTTGTGAAGACCACGGATGATGATGCTAGCCGCTTCGTCGCTATTGACCTGCATCGGCATGGGGAAATCATTGGCCGCGGTCAGCGGGGTTGCAACGAAGCCGGGGCTGACCAGGGTCACACCGATATGCCACTGCGCCAGATCCAGTTCCAGTGACTGGAACAGGTAGCGGATCGCTGCCTTGGAGGCGCCATAGGCGGCGGCGCGAGGCAGCGGGCAGAAGGTCACGCTGCTGCCGACGCCGACCAGGCGCGGCTCGATGCCCTTGCGCAGCAGCGGCAAGGCGGCCTCGATGCACTGCACCGTGCCCTGCACATTGGCCTGCATGACGCGCTGGAACATGGCTGACTCGAACTCGGCGACATCGACATACTCACAGGTGCCGGCATTCAGGATCGCCCAGTCCAGAGCGCCCCAGGCCTCTGCAATGCGCTGCCCGGTCTGTTGCACGGCAGCGGCGTCGGTCATGTCCACGGGTAACACCAGTATCTGGCCCGGGTAGCGCTCGGCCAGTTCCTGCAGCGGCCCTGCACGGCGGGCGCTGATGGCCAGCAGGTGACCTTCTGCGGCCAACTGCTCGGCCATGGCCTGGCCAATGCCGCTGGAGGCGCCGGTTAACCAGATACGTCTTTGAGCGCTCATGCCAGTCTTCCTTTCAGCCAATGGATGATCCCGCCCAATAGCGGAATGTGTTCATAGAGCAGGGCTCCGGCGTCGTAATAATCGATATGCCGGGATACGCGCTGATCGTGAAAGAACAGGCAGCTGCAACCTTCGACCTGGATTGCCCGGCCCTTGTTCAGTCGCGGATGGCAGAAGGTCATGGTCCAGCGCAGCAGTGCCTGGCCTTCGCGAACGCTGTCGCATTGGTGAAAGTCGAAACTGATATGTGTGACGTTGGCGTACATTTGCGCAAAGTATGCGCGCATGGCGTCAAGCCCGGTCACATCGTGCAGCGGGTCGGTGAAGTGGATGTCCGGGGCATAGATATCGCCCAGAAGATCCAGATTGTGCCGGTCCAGCTTGGCAAAGGTCTTGGCGAAAAATGCCGGGAAGTTATCCGTCATGCTGTTCTCCCAGGCGCTTGAAGACATCCAGGGCCCGCCGGCGGCTTTGGCTCAGGTCGACCACGGGCGGAGGATAATCCGTTGACGAGAACAGATCATCCACCGGCGGCTGGTGAATATGCTTGGTCGACAAATGCTTGATCTCGGGCACCCAGGTGCGAATGAAGTCGCCCTGCGGGTCGAATTTGCGCGACTGGGTGACCGCGTTGAATATGCGGAAATAGGGCGCCGAATCGGTCCCGGTGGACGCGCTCCATTGCCAGCCGCCATTGTTGGCTGCCAGGTCGCCGTCGATCAGATGGCGCATAAACCAGCGCTCGCCCTGCTGCCAGTCGATCAGCAGATTCTTGGTCAGGAACATGGCGCTGAGCATGCGCAAGCGGTTGTGCATCCAGCCGGTTGCCAATAGCTGGCGCATGGCTGCGTCAATGATCGGGATACCGGTGCGCCCCTGTTGCCAGGCCGCCAGCGCTTCTGGGTCCTGCCGCCAGGGGACGCGCTGCATGTCCGGGCGAAAGGCCCGGTGCTGTGACACGCGGGGGTAGCAGACCAGGATATGTTTGTAAAATTCGCGCCACAGCAGTTCGTTGACCCAGGTGACAGCGCCAGGATTGCCCGAGTCGAACTCGCCCTGGTTCGCCGCGATCGCGGCGTGCAGGCACTGCCGGGGGGAGAGTGCGCCGCAGACCAGATAGGCCGAGAGGCGGCTGGTGCCGTCCACATCAGGACGGTCGCGGGCGCTGTCGTAATCGGCCATGATCTGCTCGGTGAACAGCGCCAACCGCTCACTGGCTGCGGCTTCACCGGCGGGCCAGAGGCGTTGCTGTAGGCTGCTGGCGGCTTGATAGCCAGCCAGCTGCTGCGGCACCGTGTCGCTGCCAATGCCGGTATCCGGCTGTGTGGTCGGCGCTGGCAGGCAGGCGGGCAGCCCTGCATGCAGACGCTGGTAAGCCTGTTTACGGAACTGGCTGTAGACCTTGAACATGGTGCCGGACTGGGTCAGAAGACTGCCAGGCTTGAACAGAATCAGATCGGTGCAGCGTTGGCAGGGCCGACTCTGCGCGGCGAAGGCATCGGCTACCGCTTGGTCACGTTGCTGTTCATGCACGCCGTATTCGTCGTTGAAAAACAGGGCTTCAGCGTCCAGTTCGGCAGCCAGTGCCAGCAATTGCTGCGCCGCAGTCGACCACGTCTCGCTGTGCAGTAATCGCAGTGGAATATTCAGCGCCTTGAGACGCTCGCCGAGTTGCTGCAGATTGCGCCGCCAGAAGTCGACCTTGACCGGCGCGTCATCGTGCTCCAGCCAGATTTCTGGCGTGAGCATGCAGACCACCACCACCGGGCCGTTCTGGCTGGCATGCCAGAGGGCCTGGTTGTCATGCAGGCGCAGGTCGTTGCGCAACCAGCACAGTTGTACGGCGCTCATTGTACAGTCCGTAGCTGAGCCAGCAGCAGTGGATAGGCCAGGCTGGCACGCTCCGGCAGCGTGAGTATGCCGAGCTCGGCAAGTTCTTCCTGATGAATGGTTGCCGCAGGGCCGGCCATCATGACCGGAACTGGCTGATGCTGAACCAGCTTGGGTAACTGGCGGCGCAGTTGGCTGAGCGGCAAGGCATTATTGCTAAACAGCACTATGGCCAGCGGCTGGCAGTGGTCTGCCAGCAGCGACAATTCACCGGCCGGGACTTCCCACTCCAGCATGGCATAGCGGATTCCTTCGGCATTCAGCATCAAGGCCAGCAGCCAGAGCGCCGTTTCACAATGTTGATCAGACAGGTTGGCCAGCACTACCGGCTGGCCGTCCAGGTGATTGTTTGTTGCGTGCAGGTGCGTGGCCAGTTTGCTGCGCAGCCAGGTGTGACAGAAAACCATTTCCAGCTGACTGCCGAACTGGCCTTGCCAGCGCTGATGCAGCTGCTCCAGCACCGGCTCGAGCAAAAAGTGACACAGACTGTTGGCGTCGTGGGCGCGGATAATGCTGCTGAAGATCCGCTCGAGTTCAGCCGCATCGTAGTCGATGAAGGCCTGGATCAGTGTCTGACGCAGTGCATGCCAGGGAGACTGCAGGTCATCGTTCAGCGCTTGCGGCGCGTGCAACAACTCCTTTACCTGCCCGACGGCTACGCCACGGCCCAGCCAGGTCAGAATGTCTTGGATCTGCTGCACGTTTTCTTCGGTATACAGACGGTGGCCCTTCTCCGTGCGATGCGGGGTGATCAGTCCGTAGCGACGTTCCCAGGCCCGCAGAGTGACCGCGTTGACCCCGGTCATGCGGGACACCTCGCGTATCGGCAGCATGACACTGGACGGCATATTCATGAACGCTCCACGGCAGAAGCGACACATGACCTTGCGCGGTAAAGAGACGGCATGGTGACTCCTTGCTTATACAGTATAATGTTTATGTATAAG
>JAWOGT010000245.1:0-3936 GCA_046496585.1 Halopseudomonas sp. | reverse complement strand
CACTGGCAAAGCCGTGGCGCTTGACGACGCCGGCGAAGCCGCGACCTTTGGTCTTGCCGATCACATCCACCTTGTCGCCGATCTCGAATTGTTCCACCGTCAATTGCTGGCCGACCTGTAGACCTGTTGCATGGCGGCGCTCTCGCCAATCAAACCAAAATGCTCGGGACTCAGTGAAGCAGAGCTGAGAGCCTGGCTAGCGGGTTCTGCCGGTGGGTGCGCAGGCCCGAGCAAGGGCAGCTGGGCAACGGCGAAATTGCCGAGCATCTGCAGTGCGTCATGCATTTGCCCCAGTTCGCCGTGCGTGCGACTGGCGGTTACCAGCAGGCCGCGCACATGCTGCTGATCATCGGTCAGCGGCAAACACAGCACATTGCGCCAAGGCTCAGCGCTTGCTGGCAGGAACGCGGTGCTGTGCAGATTGGCATCCAGATTGTTCATGACCAGCGGGCGGTTCTGGCACAGGCAGTATTGCAGCAGGTGCATGTCCGCATAGTCGCTCGGCACGCTGACACGCTCGGGCACTTGTAGCTGGCCCTGATGCCATTGGGCGCAGAGCGAGAGTTGCGTCTGGGTGACATCCAACAGATATAGCTGGCTGAGCGCGCAGTCGCTGAGGAGTGCACAGGCTTCTACCAGGCCGTTTGACAGGGCGCTTGCCGTGCGCAGCATGGACAGGGCGGCGAAGCGCTCCAGCAGCGTCTCGGCAAACTGCAATGGCTGCGCTAACTGCGCAAACATCGGTGCGGTCGGGGTATCAGGCGAATTCACAGACTAGCGCTCCTTCGCTGTCGAGCGACGCATGGGCGCGCTGCAGGGGTTCACCGCTGGCCATCGCGTGCAGCAGACGGTCGACGGCCAAGGGTTGCAGATGCTGGTCAATCAGCTGGTCGATCAGCCGCGCGCCGCTAGTGCTGCGTGCACAGCGGGTGGCAAAGTGTTTGACCAATGCCGGACAATGGCTGAACGCCAGCCCGCGGCGCTGCAGGCGTTCAGCAAAGCGCGCGAGCTTCATGGTGATCAGTTGCTGCAGTACGTCACCGGCGATCGGGTAGTAGGGCACTACGCGCATGCGCGCCAGCAGAGCCGGCTTGAAATGCTCACTCAGGATCGGTCGGATGGCGTCTTCCAGCTGCCCAGGATCGGGCCGCACTGGGCCCTGACAGAGGCGGGCTATGGGTTCGCTGGCCAGATTCGAGGTCATCAGAATCAGCGTGTTGCGAAAGTTGATCTCGCGACCTTCGCCGTCATTGGCTACACCCTTGTCGAATATCTGGTAGAAGATATTCATCACGTCCGGATCGGCTTTTTCCACTTCATCCAGCAAGATCACCGAGTAGGGCTTGTGCCGGACCGCTTCGGTGAGCATGCCACCCTCGCCATAGCCGACGTAGCCTGGAGGGGCGCCAATCAGCCGCGATACCGTATGTTTTTCCTGGAACTCGGCCATGTTGATGGTGGTCAGGAAGCGCTCGCCGCCATACAGCAGGTCGGCCAGCGCCAGCGCCGTTTCCGTCTTGCCGACGCCGCTGGGGCCGACCAGTAGAAATACGCCGACGGGTGCATCAGCAGGGTTTAACCCCGCGGCGCTGGCGCGCATGGCGCGATCCAGTGCGGCGATGGCCTGCTCCTGGCCGCGTACCCGCTGGCGCAGATTGTCGGCAAAGCCGGCCACGCTGACATTGTGTTCGCGGGCGAGTTGCGCCAGCGGCACGCCGGTCCAGTGACTGATGACTTCGGCGACCAGGCGCGGACAGACCTCGTGGCTGACCAGGCGTTCTTCGGTCTGCGCGCGGGTCAACTCTGACTGCGTGTCACGCAGCGCCTTGGTGAGCGTTTTCAGGTCTGCCGCAGGCGCGCTGCTGTCAGGCTCGCGGGTGTCTGAGGGGAGGTTCTTGTCGTGCACCAGGTCCGAGGCCTGGAGTGCACGGCGGGCGGCAGCGCATTGTTGGCGCAGCGCAAGCAGACGCTCGGCGAGGGCTTTCTGGGTGAGCCAGCGGTCGTGCATGGCTGCGGCGCTGGCGCGATTCGCGTCGAGTCTGCGTTGCAGGTCGGCAAGCTGCAGGGCGTCGACGGCCAGGCCAGCCTGTTGGTCGCGGGTGCCCGCCAGCAGCTGGCGTTGATCTTCGGCGATCGAGGTGCGCAGTCGTTCCAGCGCATCGGGGGCTGCGGCCAGGCTGATACGCACCCGTGCGCAGGCGGTATCCAGTACATCGACGGCTTTGTCTGGCAACTGCCGGCCGGCCAGATAGCGGGCCGATAGCTCGGCTGCGGCGACCACGGCGTCGTCGCGCAGGTAGATGGCGTGGCTCTTTGCGTAGATCGGCGCCAGACCGCGCAGAATGCTGACCGCTTCGCCGATACTGGGTTCGTGCAGCTGCACAGGCTGAAAGCGCCGGGCCAGGGCCGGGTCCTTTTCAAAATACTGTTTATATTCGCGCCAGGTGGTAGCGGCAATGGTGCGCAGTTCGCCGCGTGCCAGCGCCGGTTTGAGTAAATTGGCCGCATCGCTGCTGCCGGCCTGGCCGCCGGCACCGATCAGGGTATGCGCTTCATCGATAAACAGGATGATCGGTTTGATCGAGCCTTTGATCTCGTCGATCACCGCCTGCAGGCGCTTTTCAAATTCGCCTTTGATGCTGGCGCCGGCCTGCAGCAGGCCGAGATCCAGGCAGTGCAGCTCGACGCCTTGTAACGCTGCGGGTACCTCACCTTGCACGATACGCAGCGCCAGACCTTCGACCACGGCGGTTTTGCCGACGCCAGCTTCACCGACCACGATCGGGTTGTTCTTGCGCCGTCGGGCGAGAATGTCAGTCATCTGGCGGATCGCCGCATCACGGCAGAGCACCGGATCCAGGCGTCCTTCGCGCGCTTGCTGGGTAACGCTATGGGTAAAGCGGCGCAACGCAGATTCGTCACCCTGGGGCGGCGGGGTCGCGGCCAGTGCCGGTTGCTCGGCCAGGGCATAATCACGCAGACGCTCGGCATTCAACTGGCCGAGTAATGCTTGCAGCTGGCTGCCGGCATAGCGCAGTGGATTGCGCAGCAAGGCCAATACCAGTGCCGCCTGATTGACCTGACTCTGGCCCAACTCCAGGCTGGCAACCAGCAGCGCATCCTGCAGCCATTGCACCAGCTCCAGGGAAAAGGCCGGGTTACGCGAGGCGCTGTCTTGGCTGCCGGGCTGCAGTGTGCGGGCAAATTCGCCGGCGTCCAGCTGGGCATCCTGCAGGGCGCGGTGCAATACGCTGTCACTGCGTTCGAGCAGGCCCAGCAGCAGGTCCTCGACCAGTACCTTGCTGCCGTGGCGGGCCACGCAGCGCTCGGCGGCGGCTTCCAGATCCTGCCGGCTGCGCTGATCCAGCGCCTGTACCAGTTGCTGCAAATCTACATTGATCATCAGGTTATCAATCCTTTAATAAGCTCTGCTGCTGAGCGTGACGGCGGGATCAGTCGCGGCAGCTATGGCGTCACTGCCAAGCCAGCTGGTCCAGCCCAGCAGGCACGGACTGTCCGCTTCCAGGCGCGGTTCACGCACTGCGTTCGGGCACAACTGCAGGCGAATGTCCCAATCGAGTGGATCGCGCAACGCAAAGCGCACCAGCGCGCACAGCGGACGGAAGTCAGTGCCGCTGGGCAGGAATTCGTGGAAGCGTTGCCAGTCCAGTTGCTGGATATGGATGCGGAATTTACCGCTGTGATCGCGTACCTGGCTGCCGAGCACCAGGCTTTCGCCCAGGACGCAGTTGGCCAGGCCAAGGCGGTTGCGCTGATCTTCCTGCACCTCTACTTGGCGCTTTAGGCATTGTTCGATATGCACTGCCGGGTGCCGGAAGTAGTAGCGCAGTACCGATTCGATCAGTGCCGCGGACTGAACGCGCAGGCTGAGCAGGCCCAGATAGGGCAGTAGACGCTTCCAGTTCAGCTCCGGTT
>JAWOGT010000201.1:0-4992 GCA_046496585.1 Halopseudomonas sp. | reverse complement strand
AGGCATTGTTCGATATGCACTGCCGGGTGCCGGAAGTAGTAGCGCAGTACCGATTCGATCAGCGCCGCGGACTGGACGCGCAGGGTGAGCAGACCCAGATAAGGCAGGAGACGCTTCCAGTTCAGCTCCGGTTGTGAGCGAATCGAGTCGCTGCCCAAGCCAATAAGCGAGAACAGCTGCGCGGAGAACGGATCTTGGGCGCCGCTGGAAAACCGCGAGTAGTAGCGATATTTCTGCCATATCGGCAACAACAGACGCTGCAGGCGGTTATTGAACAGATCGAGAAACTCCCGGGTCGGATTGCCTGCCGCGCTATCACCCAGGGCCTGCTCGGCGTAGAAGGCCGGCAACGGTGAGCCGGCACCGCACAGGCTGATGAGATTCAGGCGCATACGCGCGCGCGTTTCGCCGTTCTCACGGAAAAACTCCACTCGCTCTATATCGCTGCCGGGAAAGCCCATGCTGGGGTTGGCCTGGAACTCGATCAGGTTGTAAAGCGCGTCTTCATCGTGCTGGGGATACTCGTTGCGCAGCCGCTGCATGACTAACAGCACACCCTGGAACAGGCTGTACTCGCGGATACTGCGACCCAGCAGGTTCAGAGCAGGGGCTGTTGCCCCAGGCGTGGTGTCCATTGGTAGCGCTCTCCTGTGCTGCTGCGTACGCTTAACTGGTGGTAGGAATTGAGGCTGGCGTACAGCGCGAAAAATTCGTTCAGAATCGAGGCGAACACGAACAGATCGCCTTCGTCCAGGTAGCTTTCGGTGTCCATTTCCAGTTCGGTGCGCACGCCGCGTACGGGTAGTCCGCGATACAGGCGGTCGACACTGGAATGGCTGATGGCCTTAAGACCATTGAGCAGGCGCTGGCTGACTTTGGCCGCATGCTGGTCGTAATGCCGCGGCAGGTCATAGGTCTCGAGAATGACCTTGAGCGCCTCGACGTTGGCCAGTGACAGGTAGTTCAGCGACATATTGCTGATCAGCTTCCAGAGAAAATCCTGCTGCAGTGGCGGTGCATAGCTGGCGGTCACGGCGCTGATATTGCGGAAGCGCAAAAATTCCGGGGTGCCTTCGCTGGGCCGGCAGATCGCCCCCAGTGCCAGTTGCAAGGGCAAATTCTGGTTGGTACAGGTCAGCTCTACTGACAGGGTTTCGTGTTGTTCAAGGCTGCGCAGACCGAAGCTGAGATAGGTGTCCATGCCGTCATCGAGCTGTGAGGGGTTCTGCCGCAGGCTGTAGTAAGGCCGCGCCTGGGGACAGTCAAAGCTGGCGTCATGCTCGAATGACTCGAACGGCACATAGTCCTCATAGCCCATGCCGCCGGGCTTCCAGCCGGTGACCCGGTCGACCGAAAACACCCCGCAATGGGCATTGTCGTACTCTGTCGGACGCAGCATATAGCGGTCCTGACGGCCATCCAGGCGAATCGGCGTGGCATCGTGGGCGAACAAATTGACGACCGGTGTGCAATACAGGCGGATGTTGTCCAGCGTCGGGTTGATCCGTTGGGAGCCTGCGTGGCTGAATTCGATACGCAGTTCAAAGCCGGCGCTACGCTTGAGCAAGTCGTCCGGGAAGGACTGCATGGCCTGCAACCCAGCGATGTCGACAAACAGGAATTTCTCCTGAAAGGCGAAGTATTCCTGCAGGTAGCGGTAGCCGCGGAAGGTATTCACCGGGTAAGGCACCAGTGCTTGATCTTCAGCAAATCCAGCGGGCTGGATCAGACCGCGATCCAGCTGCACGCCGGGCACCGGCCGGTCAAAGCTGTCTTTCAGGGGGTTGCCGGCGCTGTCCAGCAACACCAGCTGGATGTCTGCCGTGTGCCGGAGCAGGCTGAGGTACAGGGTCTGGCTGATATAGCGCTCACCGGCCAGATGCAGGCGTAAGCTATCCGGTTGCAGTGCGGCCAGTGTGCCGCCATTGACGCCCAGACGCAGACTGAGCAGAGCGCCGTCACCCTTGACCGAATAGTTCACAGCACGCATCGCCAGCGCCGTCAGCTCGGTGTTGCTGGTGGTGCGAAAGCGGCAGGCTATGCCCTGAATCGGCTTGGATTCGACTGGGGTGTCCCGCGGCACGATGACCGCCGCCCCGGGGCTGTTCAGGGGCTCGAACTGCAGCATGCTGAAGGCCGGCAAAGGCCGCATGTAGTTCGGCCATAACAGGTACATCAGTGAATGGGTCAGCTCGGGCAGCTCGTCATCGAGCTTTTGCCGCAGACGCCCGGTCAGAAAGGCAAAGCCTTCCAGCAAGCGCTCAACGTCCGGGTCTCGGCCGCTTTGGCCGAGGAACGGGGCGAGCGCCGGACTGCGTTCGGCAAAGCGCTTGCCCAGTTGCCGCAGGGCGGTCAACTCGCTTTGGTAATACTGATTGAATGACATTGAGTCAGTCCCTGATAGTCGCGGCGTGCGGGTGTGGGTTGTTGGCAAAACCGTGGCGAGCGGCAATGCGAGCGCTACTGGACCTGCACCTGGCCACTGCCGTTCAGGCGTGCGGTAAAGCTGACCGTGCGGCGCTGGCCATCCACATCAAGCCTGCCTTGCAGCGCAAACGACAGGCTCAGGGGGTCATGTTCCCGCGGCAAGGCAACCACCCTGACCTGCGACAGACGCGGTTCATAGGCCTCGATAAAACCTTCGATGGCGAGGCGCGCCTGCTGCAGCGAGTCGTGCAGCGACAGGCGCATGTCATTGAGGTCGGGCAGCCCGTAATCCGGTAACGCCTGAACACTGCCAGCGCGGGTGCTGAGCATCTTCGCCAGATGCGCGGCAATCGAGGCCACAATGGCCTGATCCACACTCAAACCGCTGCGCTTTCCGGATTCGCCGGCCAGGCGTTCAAACAGGCTGCCGTAACCCATGAATTAGTCCTTTTCCATCTTGCCGACCAGCGACAGGGTGAAGTCCGCGCCCATGTACTTGAAGTGCGGGCGCACGCTCAGGCCCACTCGGTACATGCCGGGCTGACCTGCGATATCGCTGACGGTAATCTGCGCCGCGCGTAGCGGGCGGCGACCACGCACTTCCGCATTCGGGTTGTCCTGATCGGCCACGTACTGACGAATCCACTTGTTCAGCTCCAGTTCCAGATCGGTGCGCTCCTTCCAGGAGCCGATCTGCTCGCGCTGCAAGACCTTGAGGTAATGGGCCAGGCGGTTGACGATGAACAGGTAGGGCAGTTGCGTACCCAGGCGGTAGTTCAGCTCGGCCGCCTTGCCTTCCTCGCTGTTGCCGAAGAACTTGGCTTTCTGTGTGGAATTGGCCGAGAAAAACGCAGCGTTGTCGCTGCCCTTGCGCATGGTCAGGGCAATGAAGCCTGCGTCGGCCAGTTCATACTCGCGCCGATCGGAGACCAGTACTTCGGTGGGAATCTTGGTCTCGATTTCGCCCATGCTTTCGAAGTGGTGCAGGGGCAGGTCTTCCACCGCGCCGCCGCTTTGTGGGCCGATGATATTCGGACACCAGCGGAACTTGGCAAAACTCTCGGTCAGGCGGGTGGCAAAGGTGAATGCGGTGTTGCCCCACAGGTAGTCCTCGTGGGTGTTGCAGACGTTTTCCTTGTAAACGAAGCTTTTGACCGGATTGTCTTGCGGGTCGTAGGGGTTGCGAAGCAGGAAGCGCGGCAGGGTCAGACCGACATAGCGCGCCTCTTCCCGCTCGCGGAACGCCTGCCATTTGGCGAATTGGGGACCTTCGAAATGGTCCTTCAGATCCTTGATGTCGGGCAGCCCGGTGAAGCTTTCCAGTCCGAAAAAGGCCGGTCCGGCGGCGGCGATAAAGGGCGCATGGGCCATACTGGCGACGCTGGATACGTGCTGCAGGGTTTTCATGTCCTGGGCGCTGGGGTCGAAATAATAGTTGGCAATCAGGGCCGCAACCGGCTGCCCGCCAAACTGACCGTATTCGGCGGTGTACACGTGTTTGTAGAGGCCGGACTGGACTAGCTCCGGGCTATCCTCAAAATCGTCAAGCAGATCCTGCTTGGAGGCGTTGATCAGCTCCAGCTTGATGTTCTCGCGGAAGTTGGTGCGCTCTACCAGCACCTGCAGGCCGCGCCAGGCAGACTCCAGCGCCTGGAAGCCAGGCTGGTGGAGAATGTCGTCCATTTGCCGGCTGAGTTTGGCGTCGATTTCGGCAATCATGCGATCGACCATGGCCTTCTTGACCGGCTCCTGGTCGTTTTGCGGTTTCAGCAGTTCTTCGATGAAGGCCGATACGCCGCGCTTGGCGATAGCATAAGCCTCATCATCGGGGCTCAAGCGAGTTTCAGCGATGATGCTGTCGAGGATGCTGACGGGTGCGGCCTTCTGGCTGCTTGCGGCTAGGGCACGGGTACTCATGGATTAGCGTCCTTGTCTTGGTAATCAGGCTTAGGGCTGGTCTTGGGCGTCAAGATCCAGTTCGGCGAGTACACGCTGGCGGGAAAGGTCATCGCTGAGCACGCTTTCGATCGCCTTGCGGAAAGCCGGGGCGTTGCCCAAGGGGCCTTTCAACGCGACCAGTGCATCACGCAGCTCCATCAGCTTGCGCAGTTCAGGCACCTGGCTAACCAGACTGGCGGGGTTGAAGTCCTTCATTGAGTCGATTTTCAAGTGCACATTCAGGCTGTTGTCAGCGTTCTCGTCGTGCTGCAGACGATTGGGCACGACGAAGTCCAGCGTCAGCTCCTGCTTGGCCAGTACCTCGTCGAAATTGCCCTTGTCGATAGCAATGGGCTTGCGTTGCTCGATGCTGCGGTCATCGGGGCGCTGAGTGAAGTCGCCGAGGACCATCAGTTTCAGCGGCAACTCGACTTCTTCCTGGGCGCCACCGGTGGTCGGGGTAAAGGTGACGTTGACGCGTTCTTGCGGTGCCACTGAGCCATCTTTGGCCATGATCTTCTCCATTACAGTGATGGCCCTGAGGCCTGGTCTATTGCCGTTTCAAGGTCGAGGTGGCACACCCTTCGGTAGATCTCGCTCTTGCGCTCGCGCAGGGCAGGGTTGCCG
>JAWOGT010000123.1:0-3482 GCA_046496585.1 Halopseudomonas sp. | reverse complement strand
CAACCGAACATGATCTGTTTCAGTCCTGATTTTGCAAAAACGCATTGTGCCACAAGCACTGGGGGCTGGCATCGGTGCCTGACGACAAAAGCGCGAGCCAAATCGCGGGCAAAAAAAAACGCACTGCCGTAGCAATGCGTTTTTTCCGTGGCTGCCAGGTTGCTTAGCGGTAAGCCTCAAACAACCCGGTGGCACCCATACCACCGCCGACACACATGGTCACGATGCCGTAACGCAGATTGCGCCGCTGCAGTTCGCGGACCAGATGACCGGTCTGGCGTGAGCCCGTCATACCGAAGGGGTGGCCGATAGAAATGGACCCGCCATTGACGTTGTACTTGTCGTTGTCGATACCCAGATAATCCCGGGCGTACAGGCACTGGGAAGCAAAGGCTTCGTTCAGCTCCCACAGATCAATATCGGCAACACTCAAACCGCGCGCCGCGAGCAGCTTGGGCACCGAATACACCGGGCCAATCCCCATTTCGTCAGGCTGGCAACCGGCAACGGTAAAGCCGCGGAAATAGGCTTTGGGCTTCAAACCCAGCTCCAGGGCTTTTTCCAGGCTCATAACCAAGGTCATGGAAGCGCCGTCAGACAACTGGGAAGCATTCCCCGCCGTGACCGAGCCGTCGTCAGCAAATACCGGCTTCAGGCTGGAAAGGCCTTCCAGCGTCGTCTCGGGACGATTGCATTCATCCACATCCACGACGCCGTCGACAATGCTGATTTCGCCGGTCTGCTTGTCCTGCACCTGATACTTGACCGCCATCGGCACGATCTCGTCACTGAACAGCCCTTCAGCTTGAGCGCGCGCGGTGCGCTGCTGGCTCTGCAGCGAATAGGCATCCTGCATCTCACGCGTCACATTATAACGGCGTGCAACTATCTCGGCAGTTTGACCCATGGGGAAATAAATGCCGGGCAGGCGTTCCTGCAGAATCGGATTATAGAGGTTGTCGGTGTTTCTGCTCTTGGCGGTCATGGTGATCGACTCGACGCCACCGGCGACGATGGCATCAGAGCAGCCAGAAGCGATCTGGTTGGCGGCAATGGCAATCGATTGCAGGCCGGAGGAGCAAAAACGATTCAGCGTCATCCCGGCCGCATGAATACCCAGCCCGGACAGCACGGCGACGTTGCGGCCGATATTGTAGCCCTGCGCGCCTTCATTTGAACCGGCACCCACGATGCAGTCATCCACCAGCAGCGGATCGATGCCAGTGCGTTCAAGCAAGGCATTAACGCAATGCGCAGCCATGTCATCGGGACGGGTGATATTGAATTTGCCGCGAAAGGACTTGGCCAGACCCGTACGGACGCTATCTACAATCACTACTTCGCGCATCGTAATACCTCGGAATTGGGTGAAAACAGGCCCCACTAACACCGCAAGGCCATTTGGGAACCGGAGAGCTTAAGACCCACGCTCTGCACGGTTAACTATTATCGTCCTGAGTGATGATGATCCATAGTCTTTTACCCTATCAGATTTTGGCTTGCTCGATGCGCTTGGCCGCCAGCCGGATCATCTCATCATAGATAACCTGCGGATCAGCCTGCTTGGCCGCCCAGGCCAGACGGCCACTTTCGTGCGGCAGGATCATGAAACGCTCAGCTGTACTTTCCTGATAAACAATACCGGCCACGTCAGCAGCACTGATCGGCGAGCTTTCCAGCAATTTGGCCACCTGCTGCTTCGCCGCCTGATCCGGGCCGCGGAAGGAGTCCAGCAGATTGGTCTGGAAAAAGGACGGGCACACCACATGGACCTTGATGCCCAGCGGCTGCAATTCCGCGAGCAGACTTTCCGATAAAGCCACCACGCCGGCCTTGGCCACGTTGTAATTACTCATGCCAGGCGACTGCATCAAGGCGGCCATGGATGCGATGTTGATAATCCGGCCACTGCGCTGACGCATAAGGATCGGCATGAACGCCTTGCAACCCTTGACCACCCCCATCAGGTTTACGCTGATCTGCCACTCCCAGTCCTCCAGCGACAGATCCCAGAAGAAGCCGCCCGAGGACACGCCAGCGTTATTGATCAGCACGTCAATGCCGTCCATGCGCTCTTCGCAGGTCTGCGCCAGAGCGGCCAACTGGCTGAAATCGCGCACGTCACAACGCTGACAGAAGCCGTTGCCTCCGGCTTGATCGACCAGCGCCAGCGTTTCGTTCAGCCCTTCTATGTGCAGGTCAGCCAGCGCCAGACGCGCGCCATGTCGCGCATAACACAAGGCCAGTTCTCTGCCCAGCCCGCTGCCGGCGCCAGTGATGACGACACGCTGCCCACCAGAATGCATATTTGCCTGCATGATCACGTCCTCTGCTGATCGCAGGCCGCCACCTGCGATACATTTATTATTTTTGTCTCATAATTGAAGACAGCTTCAGTCTACCCATTCGACAGCGCGGGGTTAGGAGAAAATGACCATAATAAGTTCGGCGAATAGGCGGCCGGTCTTCCAGCTTTGTTACGCGCGGGTCTGTTCAGGGCGCAGGTAATTAGCCTGATACCGCGCCCGACCCATGGCCGAAATCTGCCCCTCAATTAACGCCTCAAAAGGTGTGAGCAATGGGGAAAAGTCAGTGGCCGGTTCGATTCGTTGCAACGCCTCGACACCCGCCTCCAGCGTGGAGAGCGCGCCAGGCTGAGGCGCCTTGCGCAGGCGATAACGGCTGTGCAGCCCCGCCGGCAACGCGACTTTCGGCAGCTGCTGCAATAGCGGATTCAAATGCAGGAGTTTGCGCGCCTTGCGCCAGGTGCCGTCCAGCAATACCAAACGCCGTGGGCGCTGCAGGTCAAGGGTGCCGACCACCAGCGGAACGCCTGCACCCGGAAAGAGAATCTCGGTTTGCCAGTCAGGATCCGCCAGTAGCTGATACCAGGCAGAGTCCTCTGCAAGGGTTTCGGCTATCAGCAAATGCGCTCCAGCTATGCCCGCCACCAGCAAACGCGCGGTATTCAATGCGTGGCGGTGTTCACTGGGATGTTGGATTACCAGCAACTGGGTGCGCGTTGTGATATGCGGGATCAGCGCGCACAGGCAACGTGCGGCAGGCCGCAAGCAACGTTCGCAACGGGAGGGGGCATTGGGATTCACGGGCGCATCACATCACTGTTCAGCAAAAAGGCGATGTGATGGTAACGGCAAGCGCTTGCAGGCACAAAAAAAGCGGACAGCCTGCACATGTGTCCGCCAAAGGCCTTGCGAGCCATGCACTGCGTCACGCTGCGTGGCGGAAGCCCCCCACGCAACGGAAATCAATCAGGTCGATTGCTGCTGTTGCGCTTTTTGTGACTGTCGCGCCAGATAAACCAGACCACGCCACCCATAAACGCAACCATCATGCCAACCGTCACCACGCCAGCAATAACCACTTCATCTATAAACATACGCTTTACTCCTCAGGCATCCATGACTGAAGAATATCCCCACATTGACTGCGGTTTATTGACAAGGATCAAATGTGCGGTG
>JAWOGT010000087.1:0-7764 GCA_046496585.1 Halopseudomonas sp. | reverse complement strand
ACCGGCAAGACCTATCTGGCGGTGGCCTGCGCGGTAGATGCCCTGGAACGCGAGCAGATTCGGCGCATTCTGCTGGTGCGCCCGGCGGTCGAAGCGGGTGAGAAACTGGGCTTTCTACCCGGCGACCTGTCGCAGAAGATCGACCCCTACCTGCGCCCGCTGTACGACGCCCTGTACGAAATGCTCGGCTTTGAACATGTCGCCAAGCTGATCGAACGCCAGGTGATCGAAGTCGCGCCGCTGGCCTATATGCGCGGCCGGACGCTGAACAACAGCTTTATCATTCTGGATGAAAGCCAGAACACCACCCTGGAGCAGATGAAAATGTTCCTGACCCGGATCGGCTTTGGCTCCACTGCGGTGATTACCGGTGACGTGACCCAGGTTGATCTGCCGCGCGGCACCAAGTCCGGCCTGGCTCACGTGGTCGAGGTATTGAAGGACGTCAAGGGTATTGGCTTTACCCACTTCAAGTCCAAGGACGTGGTGCGCCACCCGCTGGTCCAGCGCATTGTCGAGGCCTATGACCTGTTTGAGCTACGCCAGGAGGGTCAGCGTCAGGAAAGCCAGCGCCAGGATAGTCAGCGTCAGGAAGCTCAGCGCCGGGAGCGCAACAATGAGTCCTGAAACCTCGATCGAACTCGACTTGCAGACTGCCTGCAGCGCCCCGGACCTGCCTGACGAAGACAGCTTCAGGCGCTGGGCCGGGCTGGCCCTGCAGGGCAAGCCCGGCCATGAGCTGACCATCCGTCTGGTGGACGAGGCCGAAAGCCAGAGCCTCAACCGCCAATATCGCGGCAAGGACTACCCGACCAACGTCTTGTCTTTCCCGGCCGACCTGCCGCCCGAGCTGAATATTCCGCTGCTTGGCGATCTGGTGATCTGTGCCCAGGTGGTCGCGCGCGAAGCCGACGAGCAGGACAAACCCCTTCAGGCCCATTGGGCGCATATGGTCATTCATGGCTGCCTGCACCTGCTGGGCCTTGACCACAGTGACGATACCGAAGCCGAGCAGATGGAAGCCCTGGAGCGCCAGCTACTGGCACAACTGGGCATTGCCGACCCTTACGCAGCTGACTTTATTTCAACCCGCGACGAGAACAAGGAATCATGAGCGAAGATCGATCGACCAGTGGACACAAGACCTGGCTGGACAAACTGACCCAGGCTTTTGTCCACGAACCCAAGAACCGCCAGGAATTGCTGGAGTTACTGCGCGAAGCGCACAGCAATGAAGTGCTGGATATAGAAGCATTGTCGATTATCGAAGGCGCCCTGCAGGTCTCCGACATGCAGGTGCGGGACATCATGATCCCGCGCTCGCAAATGATCACCATCAAATCCAGCCAGACGCCCCGGGAATTTTTGCCGGACGTGATCGAGGCGGCGCACTCGCGCTTCCCGGTGATCGGCGACAGCGTTGACGATGTCCTGGGCATACTGCTGGCCAAGGATCTGCTACCGCTGTTGTTGCAGAACGAAAACGAGCGCTTCAGCATCAAGGACATCCTCCGGCCAGCAACCTGCGTGCCCGAATCCAAGCGCCTCAACGTGCTGCTAAAGGAATTTCGCGCCACCCGTAATCACATGGCCATCGTGATCGACGAGTACGGCGGCGTCTCCGGCCTGGTGACCATCGAGGACGTCCTGGAGCAGATCGTCGGGGATATCGAAGATGAGCATGATGTCGACGAAGACAGTCAGATCAAACCGCTGCCCAGTGGTGACTTTCTGGTCAAGGGACTGACGCCGATCGAAGACTTCAACGAGCATTTCGACACTGAATTTTCCGATGAAGAGTTCGATACGGTGGGCGGCCTGGTGATGAATGCCTTTGGCCATATGCCCAAGCGTAATGAAGTGGCTGAACTGGCAGGCTTTCGCGTGCGGGTTCTGAATGCAGACAGCCGTCGTGTGCACTTGCTCAGGGTTACCCTGGAAAAATCCTGAGGAAGAGCAACAACGTGCTGATTCACTGTATTGACCGGCTGCGCGGCCCGGGCTGGATGGGCCACCTGCTGGCTGCCATCGCCGGGGCGCTGACCACCCTGGCGCTGGCCCCCTTCGAGCTGTGGCCGCTCGGCTTGTTGTCCATTGCCCTGCTCTATCAGGGCTTGCAGCAACTGACCCCGCGCCAGGCCGCCCTGCGGGGCTGGTGTTGGGGACTGGGCCTATTTGCCAGCGGTGTATCCTGGGTGTATATCAGCATCCATGTGCATGGTTACGCCTCACCGCTATTGGCTGGCCTGCTGACCGGGCTATTCGTCTCCGGCCTGGCACTGGTTATCGCCCTGACCGCCTGGCTGTGGGCGCGTTGGCTGCGCCCGGCACAGCCAGGCTGGCTGGCGTGCTTCGGCTTTGCTGCACTGTGGGTCGGCCAGGAAATATTTCGCGGCTGGTTCCTGACCGGCTTCCCCTGGCTGTACCAGGGCTATAGCCATACCGATACCTGGCTGGCCGGCTTCGCCCCGCTGGGCGGCATCTGGCTGTTGAGCTTTCTGACCGTCATCAGCGCCTGCCTGCTCGCGGAAGTCAGTCTGTGGAAGCGTCTGCCCCACGCTGCAGGGGTGGCGGCGCTGTTATTGAGCATCTGGCTCGGCGGCAAGGCGCTGGGCGCTATCGAATGGACCCAACCGGCAGGCGAGCCGCTGTCTGTCGCCTTGATTCAGGCCGACATAGCCCAGTCGCGCAAATGGGAACCTGAGTACGTCCAGCAGACGCTCAGCTTGTATCGGGACATGAGCTACGCCCAGGGCCCGGTGGACCTGATCATCTGGCCAGAAACCGCGATACCGGTACTGCAATCCCAGGCCCGGGGATTTGCAGACGCGATGGCCGCCAATCTTGCCGAGCAGGGCACCACCCTGATCACCGGGATACCGGTAGACAATTACGACACCGGGGAACTGCGCATCTTCAATGGCATCATGGTGGCGGGCAGCGAGCAGAACCAATACCTGAAGAACAAGCTCGTGCCCTTTGGCGAATATGTACCCATGGAAGAGCTGCTGCGGGGCTTGATCGGTTTTTTCGACCTGCCCATGTCGAGTTTTTCCCGCGGGCCGGCCGTACAGGCGCCGCTTGAAGCCGCCGGCTACCGGCTGGCCCCCTATATCTGCTATGAGGCGGTTTACCCGGACTTTGCCGCTAAATTAGCCGCCCAGAGCGAATTGCTGATCACTATCAGTAACGACAGCTGGTTCGGCGAATCGATCGGGCCGCTGCAACATTTACAGATGGCACGGATGCGCGCACTGGAAAGCGGTCGCTGGATGATTCGCGGCACCAATAACGGCGTTAGCGCGTTGATAGACCACAAGGGTGTCATCAAGGCCAGCATCCCGCAGTTCCAGCAGCTTGCTCTGCAAGGCTGGGTACAGCCGCGCGATGGTCTCAGCCCTTATCTGCAGTGGCGCAGCTGGCCGCTCGGGCTGGCGGTGTTAATGATTTTGCTGGGGTGTTTCCTGCAGCGCTGGCGCCACCGGCGTAGCGCTGGACGGAGTGGAGACCGGTAACGCGTCGATAATCCGCCACAGCAGTTGCTGATCCTCGACACTCAAGCCACTCAGTTCCAGCTCGGCTACCAGCAGCGGCCGGCCGGCCATCCATTCGCGGGTGCGGGCCACGTCCATCGCTTGATCAACACGCCGCAGCAACCGCCCATAAGAAGAGTCCTGAGGCCAGCCACTGGGAGTTTCGGGCGTTATCCCTTTCATCGAGCCAACCTCCTTTCACATGAATGCCGGAGCCCCAATAGCTGCCAGCCGTTAACTTCAGCATAGCTGTCCGCGCCGGGAAAGCCGGGTTGCGGCGACGAATGGTGACAGCGCCCACGGCTGCGACCTTGGGCTACCTGCAGACTGCCCGGTGGTGTATCCTGCGCTATTGATTTGCCAAGACATCCTGCCCGCACCCGATGGCACCCGGCACACGGGCACTAACGCCGGGCGCTTTTTTCAGGCCGATGTTGCCGCAGGTATCCGCCAGCCAAACGAGCTCAGATAGCCCATACTATGCAAGAACAGTATTCCCCCCGCGATATCGAAAGCAGCGCCCAGAACGAATGGGACACCAGCGACGCCTTCAAGGTAACTGAAGCGCCTGATCGCGAGACCTTTTATTGCCTGTCCATGTTCCCCTACCCCAGTGGCAAGCTGCACATGGGTCATGTGCGCAACTATACGATTGGCGATGTGATTGCCCGTTACCAGCGCATGCAGGGCAAGAATGTGCTGCAGCCCATGGGTTGGGACGCCTTCGGCATGCCAGCGGAAAATGCGGCGATGAACAACAAGGTCGCACCGGCCAAGTGGACCTATGACAACATCGACTACATGCGCACCCAGCTGAAAAGCCTGGGGCTGGCGATGGACTGGTCACGCGAATTCGCGACCTGCACCCCCGAGTATTACCGCTGGGAGCAGTGGCTATTTACCAAGCTGTTTGAACAGGGCGTGATCTACCGCAAGAACGGGACGGTCAACTGGGACCCGGTCGATCAGACCGTGCTGGCCAACGAACAGGTCATCGACGGCAAAGGTTGGCGCTCCGGCGCGCTGATCGAAAAACGTGAAATCCCCATGTACTACTTCCGCATCACCGACTACGCGGAAGAGCTGTTGAGCTCGCTGGACGAGCTGACCGGCTGGCCAGAACAGGTCAAGACCATGCAGCGCAACTGGATCGGCAAGTCGGTCGGCATGGAAGTGCATTTCCCCTATGACCAGGCCAGCATCGGCGAAAGCGGCAAACTGAAGGTGTTTACCACCCGGCCGGACACCCTGATGGGCGTGACCTATATGGCCGTGGCCGCCGAGCACCCGCTGGCCAGCATTGCAGCGCAGGATGATCCGCAGCTGCAGGCGTTTATCGACGAATGCAAACGGGGTGGCGTGGCTGAGGCCGATATCGCCACGCAGGAAAAGAAGGGCCGCCCCACGCGTCTGCTGGTGACCCATCCGCTAACCGGCGACAAGCTGCCAGTCTGGGTCGCCAACTATGTATTGATGACCTATGGCGAAGGCGCGGTCATGGCGGTACCCGCCCATGATGAACGCGACTTCCACTTTGCCAGCCAGTACGACCTGCCGATCAAGCCCGTGGTACGTACCTCGGCCGGCGACGAAAGCCCCGCGCCCTGGCAGGATGCCTACGGTGAAAAAGGCACGCTGATCAACTCGGGTGAATTGGACGGCCTGGATTTTGCCAACGCGCTGACCGCTATAGGCGACCTGTTGCAGCAACAGGACCTGGGCGCGCCGCGCACCCAGTTCCGTCTGCGCGACTGGGGTATCAGCCGTCAGCGTTACTGGGGCTGCCCGATTCCGATCATTCATTGTGATACCTGCGGCGACGTACCGGTACCCGAAGATCAACTGCCAGTGGTGCTGCCCGAAGACGTGGTACCCGATGGTGCCGGCAGCCCGCTGGCCAGAATGCCGGAATTCTACGAGTGCCTCTGCCCTACCTGTGGCGGCCCGGCCAAGCGTGAAACCGATACCATGGATACCTTCGTCGAGAGCTCCTGGTACTTCGCCCGCTACACCTCCCCGCATTTCCAGCAGGGTATGGTCGATCCCAAAGCAGCCAATCACTGGTTGCCGGTGGACCAGTATATCGGCGGCATCGAACACGCCATTTTGCACCTGCTCTACGCGCGCTTTTTCCATAAGCTGATGCGTGATCAGGGGCTGGTCGACTGCAACGAACCGTTCAAGAATCTGTTGACCCAGGGCATGGTGATTGCCGAGACCTACTTCCGCCTGGAAGAAAACGGCAGCAAGACCTGGTTCAATCCCGCCGACGTGGCGGTCAAGCGCGACGCCAAGGGCAAGATCATCGCCGCGCAGCTGGCCAGCGATGGTCAGCCGGTGGAGATCGGCGGCATCGAGAAGATGTCCAAATCCAAGAACAACGGGGTTGATCCGCAGTCGATGATTGACCAGTACGGCGCCGATACCTGCCGCCTGTTCATGATGTTTGCCTCGCCACCGGACATGAGCCTGGAATGGTCCGATACCGGCGTCGAAGGTGCACACCGCTTCCTGCGCCGGGTATGGCGCCTGGCGCACCAGCACAACGCGGCTGGCGCGACCGCCCGACTCGAGATCAGCACTCTGGGCGATGAGCAGAAAGCCGTGCGGCGCTCGATCCATCTGGCCATCCGTCAGGCCAGCCAGGATATTGGCCAGCATCACAAGTTCAACACCGCCATTGCTGCGATCATGACGCTGATGAACGTGCTGGAAAAAGCCCCGCAGGCTAGCCGTCAGGATCGCGCACTGCTGCAGGAAGGGCTGGAAGCGGTCTGTCTGCTGCTCGCCCCTATCACCCCGCATATCAGCCATGCGCTGTGGCAGGGGCTCGGGCACGCGACGCTGGCGATTGATGCGCCCTGGCCGCGACTGGATGAATCGGCGCTGGTGCAGGACACGCTGCAGCTGGTCATCCAGGTCAACGGCAAACTACGCAGCCAGATCGAGGTAGCCGCCGACGCCAGCCGCGCTGAGATTGAAGCGGCCGCGCGCGAAAACGAAAACGTACAACGCTTTACCGAAGGCCTGAGCATCCGCAAGGTGATCGTGGTCCCCGGCAAACTGGTCAATATTGTCGCCAACTGATATGCAACGGAGAGCCAAGATGTTTCTGAATCGTCCTCATCAGCTACTGGGCTGGGCTGTACTCGGGCTGAGCCTGCTACTCAGCGGCTGTGGCTTCCAATTGCGCGGCATGGGTACCGACATGGTCAACCTGCAGGCGTTGCACATCGAATCGCCCGACCACTACAGCGAGTTGCACCAGGGCGTAGAACAGGCGCTGGAAGACAACGGCGTGCGCCTCACCAGCGGCGCACCCTATCGGTTACAGCTGCTGGGCGAGGACCTCCAGCGCGTCGCGGTGAGTTACACCAGCCGCTCGGCGCCAGCAGAGTATGAACTGACCAACAACCTGAGATTCCAGATCAGCGACACCCAGGGCAGGGCTCTGGTTGGACCTGAAACCCTCACGGCGCGGCGTATTTTTGTCACGGACAGGGACAATATAACCGGCAGTAACCAAGAGGAAGCACTACTGCAGACGGAACTGCGTAGCGACCTGATCCGACAAATGCTGTTCCGCCTGTCGAGCCTGAGTGAAGGCGAACTGGCCGCCCGTGCCCAGGCACGTAAACAGCAGGCCAGCCCCAGCGCGCCATGAAACTCAATGCCGCGCAGCTGACACGCCAGCTGCAAGACAAGCTGGCGCCAGTCTATGTGGTGAGCGGTGATGATCCGCTGCTGACCGGCGAAGTGGCAGACCAGGTACGCGCTGCCTGTCGCCAAGCCGGGAGCGAGGAGCGTCTGGTTTATCATGTTGATCGCTCATTCGACTGGAGTCAGCTGCATGATGCCAGCCATAGCCTGTCGCTGTTCGCCCAGAAACGTCTGGTCGAGCTGCGCATCCCGGGCGGCAAGCCTGGCGATGAAGGTGGCAAGGCTATTCTTGCCTGGCTGGATATGCCGCCCGATGACACCACGCTGCTGATCAGCTTGCCCAAACTCGATGGGGCGAGCCTGCGCAGCAAATGGGCAAAGGGGCTGACCGACCACCCGCAATCCCGGTTTATCCAGATCTGGCCGATTGAAGCCCAGCAATTGCCTGGCTGGATGCGTGAACGCCTGGCCAGCGCGGGGCTGCATGCCAGCCCTGAGGCGCTCGAGCTGCTCAGCACCCGGGTGGAGGGTAATCTGCTTGCCGCGGCGCAGGAGATCGAAAAGCTCAAGC
>JAWOGT010000079.1:0-7283 GCA_046496585.1 Halopseudomonas sp. | reverse complement strand
CAAGCCGGACAGCAGGGCCAGGAGCATGGCCGCACCGATATACGCTTCGCTGCCCGCAGGGAACAAGGGGGCCAGCGCTGCCGCTGTCATCAGTGACACCACGGCCACCGGGCCCACCGCCAGCGTGCGGCTGGAGCCGAACAGCGCATAGGCCAGCAGCGGCAGGATGCTCGCATACAAGCCCATGACCGGCGGCAAGCCGGCGAGCATGGCATAGGCCAGGCTCTGCGGGATCAGCATCAGCGTCACGATCAGTGCGGCCATGCCGTCCTGGGTCGCGCTGCTGCGGTTGTATTGCCGCCCCCAGGTCAGGCAGGGCAGCCAGTGGCTGAGTTTCATTTACCCGGTTCCTTGCCAAAATCACAGGCCGCGGACGCTTCAACGGCAACCGGTTCATGCGGCAGGCGCTTGGGCTTGGCCATCCATTCGCGGCCACGCAGCATCATGTCGAAGTAGATACTGGGCATCAATTTCACCTTAAGGTCCCAGGCCGAACGACGCGGCACGGTCGGGTCGAGAGGGAAGGTCGGTAGCAGTTTGCCGCCGTAGCCAAACTCGGCCAGCACCACCTTGCCGCGCTCCACGGTCAACGGGCATGAACCATAACCATCATAGAGCGCACGCGGGCCTTTGCCAGCAAGGACGGCAATCACGTTTTCGGCGACCACTGGCGCCTGCTTGCGCACCGCGGCGGCTGTCTTGGCATTGGGCGCGGCGCACACGTCACCTAGGCTGAAGATATTGCCGTAGCGCGGATGGCGCAGGGTTTCGTGGTCGGCCTCAACCCAGCCCTCGGCATTCGCCAGCGGGCTTTGGCGGATAAACTCCGGGGCGCGCTGGTGGGGCACGGCATGCAGAAAGTCGAAGGACTTTTCAATCACCTGGGTATTGCCCGCCGCATCCACCTGGTTGAACCAGGCCTTGCGCGCCGGCCCATCGACCGCCGTCAGGGTGGTGTTGAAATTCAGCTGAGCGTGGTAGCGCTCGACGTAGGTCATCAACGGCGGCACGAAGGCGGGGACGCCGAACAGCACGGCGCCGGCCGTGCAGAACTGCACATCGATATCGGGCAGTACACCTTGCTTTTGCCACCAGTCGCAGGACAGGTACATGGCCTTCTGCGGTGCGCCGGCACACTTGATCGGCATCGGCGGTTGGGTAAACAGCGCGCGGCCCTGACGCAGGCTCTGTACCAGTTGCCAGGTATAGGGCGCCAGCTCGAACTGATAGTTGGAGGTCACGCCATTTTTGCCCAGGGTGTCTTTCAGTCCTTCGACGGCATCCCAGTGCAGGCTCAACCCGGGGCAGACGATTAATGCGCGATAGCCGACCCGGTTGCCATCTTCGAGGACGACGCATTGCTGCCCGGGTTCGAAGCCGGCTACGGCGGCGCGGATCCACAGCGCGCCATGGGGGATGCACCGCGCCATTGGCCGCTCGGTACGTGCGCGATCAAAAATCCCGGCGCCGACCAGCGTCCAGCCCGGCTGGTAGTAGTGCTGCTCGCGTGGCTCGACCACGGCAATGCGCAGGTGGGGTTCACGCTGCAGCAGGCTGGCCGTGACCGCACAACCGGCTGCGCCACCGCCGACCACCAGTACGTCGTAACGTTGGGTCGGTGATGCACTGGCTTGCGGCACAGCCACGGGAGCATTCTGCCAACGCTGCTGCAGGCGTGTTGCCAGGCCGCTGAGGTCGTAACCACTGTCCAGAGCACTCTTGAGCAGCACCACAGGATCCAGATGATGGGCTTCGCTCAGGGCCCAGAGGCTGGTCGAGCGTGTACCGGTGCGGCAGAAGGCGACCACCGGGCCGCGCACCTGATTGAGCAACTCGGTAAAGTCGCTGACATTGGCATCGCTGATCTGCCCGGAAATGACCGGCAGGTAATGGTACTCAAGGCCACTGGCCTGCGCTGCCGCCTGCATCGCGGCTGAGCTCGGCTGGCCTTCGCCCTCATTATCCGGGCGGTTGTTGATCACACTGCGAAAGCCGGCAGCGGCCAGGGTGCCCATGTCCGCCGGTTGCAGTTGAGCGGCCACCGCGATAAAGGGACTCAAGTGTTTTAGCGTATCCATGGTCAGTACCTCAGAGTACGTCGAGGGGGATCTTCAGGTAGCGGATGCCATTATCCTCAGCCGGCGGGAAATCCCCGGCGCGCATGTTGACCTGTACCGACGGCAGGATCAGGGTCGGCATGCCGAGGGTGGCATCCCGGGCGCTGCGCATGGCAACGAAGTCCGACTCGTTGATGCCTTCATGCACGTGCACATTGTGCGCGCGCTGTTCGGCAACGGTGGTCTGATAGAGGTATTCATCACGGCCGGGTGCCTTGTAGTCGTGGCACATGAACAGGCGCGTTTCATCGGGCAGGGCGAACAGCTTGCGGATTGACTGGAACAGAATGTGCGCGTCACCCCCCGGGAAATCACACCGCGCGGTGCCGTAGTCCGGCATAAACAGGGTATCGCCGACAAACCCGGCGTCGCCAATCAGGTAAGTCATGCACGCTGGCGTATGCCCAGGAGTGTGCATGGCACGCGCCTGGATGTTGCCTATCTGGAAGCTATCGCCGTCCTTGAACAGATGGTCGAACTGGCGGCCATCGGTGGCGAACTCAGTGCCGGCATTAAACAGTTTGCCGAAGGTGTCCTGCACGATGGTGATGTTCTCACCAATCGCCAACTGGCCACCCAGTTCGCGCTTGATATAGGGCGCAGCCGACAGGTGGTCGGCGTGCACATGGGTTTCCAGCAACCAGTCCACCTGCAGCCTGTGGTCTTTTACGTACTGGATCAGCCGGTCAGCACTCTCAAGCGAGGTGCGCCCGGAGGCCGGGTTGTAGTCCAGTACTGAGTCGATAATGGCGCAGCGCTGGGTGCCGGGATCGGTGACCACATAGCTGTAGGTGTAAGTGGCAGGATCGAAAAACGCTTTGACGTTGGCTTGCATGGCAGTGCTCCCTCTCGGATACCCTAAGGGGTATATGTTTAAGAGAATCCTACCTAATTTTTGGTTCTATGCTTAGATTAAAATGGAATATCAGGAGGCTGATCAGGCACAACGAAGGTTGTTCGGTTATATTGCGCTTCTTAATGTGCAGCCGGTCGGTCTTGCTGCAGCAATCACCAAGGGTTTGCCTATGAATAACCAGGACTCCAACAGCCGCGATGCCATACTCAAACGTCTTGCCCGGGTTGAAGGGCAGGTGCGCGGCATTCAGGCGATGATCCAGCGTGGAGAAGAATGCGAGGCCGTGGCTCAGCAGTTCAGTGCGGCGCGCAAGGCGCTCGACAAGGCCTACCAGGAAATGCTGGTGTGTCTGGCTGAGGATGCCATCCTCAGCCCAGACCAGAGCAACGCCGACAAGCTGGCACAGGTGCGCGCCATCTTTACCAAATACACCTGAAACGGCGTTACTCGTGTTAATTTTCGCAGCAAGGCGTCACGCTCAGGGGCGATACATTTTTTCTGCATTCATCTTGCTGCCCCAGGGCAGACCGCTGTTCTGCCAGCCGCCTTGCAGCCGCATACCGGCCTGTGGCCCGTCCTTGAGGCTGGGGCCCTGGAAGCCATCGACCACGTAGCGGGCGTTGGGGAAACCATTGGCGCGCAAGAATTCGGCGCTGGGCTTGCCCCGTTCGCTGCCAGAGCGGCACAGGGTGATTATTTCGGTGTCGTGGCTCAGCCCACGCTTGTCCAGCTCGGCGCTAATCTCGGCAATGAAGTTGGGATTCTGCGCGACCTGATAAGAACCGCGTTCGTCATCCCAAACGCTGCGATCGACCAGCAGGTAGGGCACATTGACGTCAACGGAATCGGTGAAACCGACGAACATGATTTCCACCGGATCGCGGACATCAACGAACAATAAATTGGCGTCAGCTTGTTCGGTGCGGGCGTGCACTTGCTCGGCGCTGATTGCGATATCAACGGCGTGTGCGCCGAAGCTCAACAGGCTCAGACAGGTTGCAGCAATCAGGTGTTTCATGAGGATTGTCCTTGTCGGTAGTCAGTAAGGGTATAGCAGCAAAGCCGGTATCCAGCTTTGCTGCTATACCCCAGGGGGTAACTGCTCAAAGCCAAGCATAACGAGTTTTCAGGTTGATGCTCAGCGTTTTTTTGAGCTAAAGCCGCCGCCGTCTGAGTCCTGTATCATTTGTTGCTTCGATGTCATGAATACGAAGCGACCGTGCCCACCCTCAAGTACCTCAACGGATACAGCCCCAGCCTGCAGCAGCAGGTCCAGCAGCTGATCGACAACAATCAGCTCGGCAGCTGGCTGGAACAGCGCTATCCGCCGCAAGCGCAACACCTGATCCAGACTGACGCCGCCCTGTACGATTACACCCAGCGTCTCAAACAACAGCACATGCGCAGCAGCAGCCCGGTCAGCAAGGTCTTTTTCGATACGCGCATGCACGTCATCGACAACGCCCTGGGCCTGCACCAGTTCGTCAGCCGCGTGCAAGGCAGCAAGCTCAAGCGCAAGAACGAGATCAAAGTCTCCGCCATTCTCAAAACCCTGCCCGAGCCGCTGCTGCGCATGGTTGTGGTGCATGAACTGGCGCATCTGCGCGAGAAGGAACACAACAAAGCCTTCTACCAGCTGTGCCAGCATATGGACGCGGACTATCATCAGCTGGAGCTGGATTTAAGGCTGTTTTTGACCATGCGGGGGTAGCCTTGAAGCGGCATATACTCGGTTTTCAAATGAGGATACGACCGGATGAGTGACGCGAATGAGTCATGCCAGTGTGGTGTGTCGGCCGCACCTGTTGCCGGCACACCAGGCAGCCCGGCGGGTGGCGCGCAGTGGGCCAGCGTGTTTAGCGTCCCGAAGATGGACTGCCCTTCAGAAGAGCAACTCATCCGCCTCGCGTTGAACAGCTTCGAGACGGTTCGCGCGCTCATCTTCGATCTGTCCAATCGCCGGCTGGTAGTGCTGCACGATGGGCCTGTCGATCTGATCGCCGCCAAGCTGGCGAGCCTGGGCCTGGGGGCCGAGCTTGAGCAGAGCAAGGCCGCTGACGCCGAGCAGCTGCAGTCTGCTGAAAAGTCTGGACTATCGGCTGCCGACGAATCCCACACCCTGCGCTGGTTGCTCGGCATCAATGCCGTGATGTTTGTGGTTGAGATGACAATGGGCATCCTTGCCCAATCCGCCGGGCTGATTGCCGATTCGCTGGATATGTTCGCCGATGCCGCCGTCTACGGCCTCGCGCTTTACGCGGTGGGGCGTGCCGCGAAATACCAGCTGAATGCCGCGCGCGTGGCTGGCGTACTGCAGCTGGTATTAGCGCTCGGCGTGTTACTCGAAGTGGCGCGCCGATTCATTCTCGGCAGTGAGCCGCAGTCCCAGATAATGATGGCCGTGGCCCTGGTGGCACTGATCGCCAATAGCGTCTGTTTATTACTGATTCACAAGCATCGTCACGGCGGCGCGCATATGAAAGCCAGCTGGATTTTCTCCGCCAATGACGTGTTAATCAACCTGGGTGTGATCCTCGCAGGTGCCCTGGTGCTCTGGACCGGCTCCAACCTGCCGGATCTGCTCATCGGCACGGTCGTGGGTCTGATTGTGCTCAACGGAGCGCGGCGCATTCTGGCGCTAAAGTCATGATTGAGCATAACCACAAACACGACCACGAACACGAACACAATCACAGTCATGGCAGTGGCAGTGGCAAGACGTTGCTGTTTGCGTTGCTGTTCACGACAGGTTTTGCAGTGGTCGAGGTGTTTGCCGGCATCATGGCCAACTCGCTGGCGTTGCTGTCCGATGCCGGCCACATGTTTACCGACTCGCTCTCGCTGGCGGTCGGCGCCTTCTCGGCCTGGCTTGCCACTAAGCCCGCGTCACGCCAACATTCCTTCGGTCTCCAGCGCGCCGAAGTGCTGGGCGCGTTGATCAATGTGATATTCATGTTTCTGGTGATCGCGTTTATTGGCTATGAAGCGATCCAGCGCATGCGCAATACACAGGAAGTAGACGGCGGCACGGTCCTAGTGATTGGCGGACTCGGCTTGCTGGTCAACATCATCGTTGCCTGGGTACTGATGCGCGGTGAGCAGACCATGAACGTGCGCGGCGCGCTGCTGCATGTGATCGGGGATTTGCTCGGCTCGGTAGCGGCGGTGGCAGCCGGTGCGATTATCTATCTGGGCGGTCCTGCTATCATGGACCCGATACTCTCGCTGGTCGTCTGTCTGCTCATTCTGGTGTCGGCTATCAGGCTACTCGGCACGGTGACCCATGTGTTGATGGAGGGTGTGCCGCAAGGCATACATCCCCAGGAAGTCAGCCTGGCGCTGACGGACATTGCAGGGGTGAACGCCGTGCACGATCTGCATATCTGGAGCTTGTCCTCGAGCAGCTACGCCCTGGCGGCGCATGTGGACCTGGATAGCATGGCCTGTTGGCAAAGCGTGTTACCGCAGATCCAGGCTGTGCTACTGGAACGCTTCGGGATCAAGCACAGCACCTTGCAACCGGAAGATGCGGAGATTCGGCTGAGCTGCCTGGTTGGTTCTGGGTGCGGGTCTGGCGAAGTTCATAAGCACCAATAAACACTGCCAGTCGGTAGTATAGGTAGTCATTGCAGGTAGCTAGATAGTGCCGATTTGCCGCAGAAGGCATTGTCTCGGCGCGCTTCGGCGACAACGATGGGCGGCTTCCCGCTGGTGAGTGGAGCCACGCTGCGGCGTAGCTGTCACATCACCGCATCGCATTCCTTCCTATTTCCTGCTGCCAAAAGGCCACGAGAAAACACCTGTGAATTTCCGAAGCATCAATAATCTAGCTTGTTAAACCAGTAAATACGCCAGCAAAGTACCTCAGGATGTGGACCTGATCGTGGGCATTCCTCGCAGTGGCATGCTGGTCGCCAGCATCATTGCGCTAAAACTCAATCTGCCTTTGACCGACCTCTATTCATTTGTCCGCAATGACGAGCTCACCCGTGGCAACACGCGCAACTATAAGCATCACGCCCTGGCCAAGACCCAGGACGCCAAGAAAATACTGTTGGTTGACGACAGCATCGCTAGTGGCAATTCGATGTGCGAAGCGCAAGCCAAAATCCGCGAGGTGTACCTAGGCGCGGTCGTGACCATGGTGGTGTTTGCCAAGAAGCATAATATCGGTGAATCGGATGCGTATTTTGAAAGGTTCAAGACGCCGGGCATGTTCGAGTGGGATATCCTGCATCACCTTTTTCTAACCCTTCGCTGTCTGGACATTGACGGTGTGCTTTGCGTGGATCCAACTGCGGAGGAAAATG
>JAWOGT010000077.1:0-4080 GCA_046496585.1 Halopseudomonas sp. | reverse complement strand
TCGACGACTTCGACTCCGAACCGGTTACGCGGGAACATGTTTTCGAGACAGAGGCTGAGCCCCAGTTCTGCGGCTCTATCGGCGCTGGCGGCCGATCAGTCACCGGACTTTTCCCGACAGATTCGCCAGGGCGTTCCCGGCTGGGAGTCGGACAGCTTGCCGCGCAACTGAGTGCTCAGTCGCGCAGGCGTCTGACCGAGTCACTCATCATGATGCCCGCCCAGCGGGTCTCCGGTGAGGCATCCAGCGCCAGCTTGGCAATCATCGTCAGTGGCACGGCCAGCAGCATCCCGATGGGCCCGAACACATAGCCCCAGATCAACAGTGATACCAGCACCACCAGCGGCGATATCCCCAGGCTGCTGCCCATCAGACGTGGCTCGATAATGCTGCCGATGACCGTATTCACGGCGATATACAGAAGCAATACCAGCAGACCGTCAACGATGCCCATGCCCATAAACGCGATGATGACCGCAGGAATGGCGGCGATAATCGAGCCTATGGTCGGAATGAAGTTCAGCAGGCCGGCAACGATGCCCCACAGTAGCGCGAAGTCCACGCCCATAAAGGTCAGGCCACCGCCAACGATCACCCCGGTAGCGGTGCTTGTGGCGGTCTTGATCAGCAGGTAGCGGTAAACCGAGCGCAGAAAACGCCGCGCCCGCACGCGCGCGCGGCGGCGGCTGGGGAAGGCGGCATTGAGCTTGTCCGACAGGTAACGCTCTTCCAGCAGCAGGAACATGAACGCCAACAACACCAACAAGGTGCTGGCGGTGAACTGGCCCAGCCCTCCGGCCACGCCCCGGGCAATGCCGGTAATGGTCGCTGCCGCGGGCAAGGGCAGGGCGCTGGGCAGCAGCTCTGCGGGTAGCCCGCGTGCGGCGATCATTTCCCGCAGTTCGATCAGCCATCCATTGAATCGGGCCTGGTATTGCGGTGCCTGCGAAGCCATGCCTTCGGCAGCATCCTTGAGTGCCAGAAATAGCAGGAAAAACGTCAGCCCGACCACCGAGAACAACACCAGTACGGCCAAGGGCCCCGGCAGCTTGCGCCGTTGCATCCAGTCCAGCGGCGGGGCGCAGATGATCGCCAGAAAGGCGGCGAGCAAAAAGGGGGTGACGATATGGCTGATGGCTTTCAAGCCGCCCAGCACAATCACCAGCGCAGCAGCGCCGAGCAACCATTGAATACCAGAAGAAACACCTTTGATCGGCGCAGGTGACAGAGAGTGCATGATGGTCCTGTAGACAAAGGGGAGGGTTTACCGCAGCACGGGCGGCTGGGCTAAAGGCGCCATGATAATGGCAATTGGCCGAAGACTGTAGCGCCTTCAGCGGTAAAGTGGGGCAGCAGAGGCCAATGCCGAGGCAAACGGAATGTGCCTCTGCATTGGCCTCTGCCGCAACGCTATTACTGGCTGGCCCATTCCTCTTCCTGCAGCGCTCGCCAGAGCAACTTGCCGGTCGGCGATTTAGGCAGCGTGGCAACAAAGGCGACGTGTTTGGGACACTTGTAGGCGGACATGTTGGCCTGGCACCAGGTGATGATCTCCTCTTGCGTGGCCTGTTGCCCGGCAGCCAGCACGATCACCGCCTTGGTGGTTTCGCCGCGGCGGGTGTCCGGGGCGGAGATCACGCAGACTTCCTGCACGGCAGGGTGGCCATACAGCAAGGATTCCACTTCAGCCGGCCAGACCTTGAAGCCCGCCGCGTTGATCATGCGCTTGACCCGGTCGACCAGAAAGAAATACCCCTGTTCGTCGTAGTAACCCAGATCGCCGGTACGGAAAAAGCGTTTGCCGTCGAGCTCGACAAAGGCTTCTTCTGTGGCTTGCGGGCGTTTCCAGTAGCCCTGAAAAAGCTGCTCACCCTGGATGACGATCTCACCCGTCACGTCAGGGCCGACTTGCTCCAGCGAATCGAGATTGATCACCCGCGAGTCCACCCCGATGATGGGGATGCCCAGGCATTGGGGCTTTGGCGCGTGGTAGGGGTTCATGTGCGTAGCGCTGATGGTTTCCGAGAGGCCATACCCTTCGGCATATTCGAGCCCGGTCTTGAGCCTGAGCTTTTCCGCCACAGCGGCAGGCATGGCGGCGCCACCACCGCCGATCGCCGCAAGGCTGGTCAGATTATAGTGATCGATATCCGGGTCCGAGAGCAGGTCGACGACCATGGTCGAGATATTCCGCCAACTGGTGATGCGGTGATTCTCGATCAGTTGGGCGGCTACTTTACGGTCCCAACGGGTCATGACCACCTGGGTGCCGCCAATATAGATCGAACTGTTCATGCACACCTGCATGCCAGTGACATGGAACATCGGCACCGATACCAGCTGCACGCTGTTGTGCTGTGCGTTGCCCCACACCGAGCAATAGACGGTAGTGGCCATGACGCTGTGGTGGGTATGCACACAGCCCTTGGGATTACCGGTGGTACCGGAGCTGTAGGGAATCACGCACAGGTCATCCGGGCCGGCAGTCAAGGAGCCTGTCGCGTGGTTGGTGGCCAGCGCCTGCTGCCAGTCAGTCACCCCGGGGAGTATGGGAATGGACGCTGCCAGTCTGACGGCGTCAGGCAAGTCAATGTCAGTGGGCTCGCGGACATATTCGCTGTAGGCGCTGACAATCACTTCGCGCAGTCCGTGCTGGCCCAGCAGGGGGGCGATATTGTCCAGCAACTCCAGGCCGCAGAGCGCCACTTCGGCCTCGGTATCCTGCAGCAGGTACTCCAGCTCTGCCTTGCGGTTCATTGGATTGACCGGTATCACCACCGCATTGGCGCGCAAAATGGCGTAGAAGCCAATCACGAACTGCGGGCTGTTCTGCATATACAGCAATACGCGATCGCCGGCTTTCACGCCCGCCTGTTGCAGATAGCCCGCCAGCGCCTGGGCTTGCTGGTCCAGTTGCCGATAGGTCAGGGCGCTGCCGTAGTAAATGATGGCCGGGTGCTCGGGGTAACGCAGCGCCGACACGCTCAGGTTGCTGTACAGGGAGGTTTTGGGCAGTTCCAGGCTGTGCGGAACGGAAACGGGCCATACGGCGTAATGGCGGTCGAACATGGAATGGGGTTCCTTTTTTGTTATGGCTGCAGCCGCTTCTTGGGCTCTGGTAACAACCGCAAATATGCTGGCTTACATGGATCACGGCTGTCGTAGTTGAACAGGTTATACTCGATCGAGGATCTGCCGACTGTCGCTACCATTACGGTTGTTGGTGTTAATTGTCATTCCGTTCATGTCTGGCTGGACAGGTACACCCTTGATGCAGCTTGCCTGGCCCGCCTGCTGAGCCCCCGGCTGTTGATCATCCCATCCCCATTTTAATGCAATGTAATTACTTAGAGAGCTGAGCTAACTTTATGAAAAATAGACTTTCTTGTCTTATATCTGTATCGCTTTTAGGTGCGATCGGCAGCCAGTGGGCCATCGCCGATTCGCATGCCGCGCAGGCGCACCACAGCGAACACGCAGAGCATGGCCAAATGATGCAGACGGAGCGCCAGAACCCGTTTGAGGCGGTGAATGCCCAAATGATGCAAGACATGCATGCGCTGGCAGCCACTGGTGATGTGGATTACGACTTTATGCGCGGCATGGTCGCGCATCATCAGGGCGCTATCGGTATGGCCAAGGTCATGCTGAAGCACGGTGGGGATGAGTCGATACTCACATTGGCGCGGGAAATCGTTGCGGCACAGGAAACGGAAATCAGCCAAATGCAGGCCTGGCTACAAGAGCATGGGCAGCCCGAGCCTGGCGAGCAGGCACAGAACATTATTGCCGCCTTGCAGCGCATCGATCAGCGCATGATGGCGGATATGCAACTGCCCTCATCCGGCGATGTGACCAAGGACTTCGTGCTGGGCATGATTCCGCATCATATTGCTGCGGTGGACATGGCCTATGTACTGCTGGCTCACAGCGCGCATGCGGACTTGCGCGACATGGCCCAGGCGGTGATTCGCGAGCAGGAGCGCGAAATTCGCCAGCTGAACACCTGGCTGCAGAAGGCCTCCGCGCCGGTCGATGCCCACGCACATCACTGAAAAAGGAAGCCTGGCACTGCTGGCC
>JAWOGT010000183.1:0-6676 GCA_046496585.1 Halopseudomonas sp. | reverse complement strand
TTCAGATGCAGCGTCTGGGTGAGCGTCTGGCCGAGCGTGAGCTGAAGCTGGAGCTGACTGATGAGGCCCTGGAGAAACTCATCGCCGTCGGTTATGACCCGGTCTATGGCGCTCGCCCGCTCAAGCGTGCGATTCAGCGCGGGATCGAGAACCCGCTGGCGCAGCGTATCCTGGCCGGAGACTTTGCCCCGGGGGTGACCATCAAGGCCAAGGTTGAAAACGACGCCTTCGTGTTCGCCACCTGATCTGTTCCGGGAAGGCCGAGCTCCACCTCGGCCAGCGGGGTTGCGGTTGACGCCATTGTGTCAAGGTCATGGTGTCGAGATGGAGCTCGACACTCTCCTAGGGGGTTACAGCAGCATTGAGCGGATATCGCCCAGCAACTCGCCTAACCGCTTGGTGAACTGCGCCGCGGCAGCGCCGTTGATGGCGCGGTGGTCGTAGGACAGCGATAAGGGCAGCATCAGCTTGGGCTGGAAGGTGCTGCCATCCCATAGCGGTTGCATGGTTGCCTTGGACACGCCCAGGATCGCCACTTCCGGGGCGTTGACGATCGGGGTGAAGTAGGTGCCGCCAATGTGGCCGAGACTGGAGATGGTAAAGCAGGCGCCCTGCATGCCATCGGCACCCAGTTTCTTGTTGCGCGCCTTGTCGGCCAGCTCGGCAGCTTCGCCCGCCAGTTGCAACAGACTTTTCTTGTCCACGTCACGGATGACCGGGACCATTAAGCCGTCTGGCGTATCCACGGCAAAACCGATGTGCACATAGTGCTTGTGGATCAGTTGCTTGCCATTGGGCGCCAGGGAGACATTGAAGTTGGCCTGTTCGCGGAGAATGTGAGCACAGGCCTTGAGCAGGAACGGCAGGATGGTCAACTTGACTCCGGCTTTCTCGGCCACGGACTTTTGGTCCTTGCGGAAGATTTCCAGCTCACTGATATCGGCCAGATCGAACTGCGTCACATGCGGCACATTCAGCCAACTGCGATGAATATTGGTAGCGCCGATCTGCTGCAGCCGGGTCATGTCCTTGACCTCGATGTCGCCAAAGCGGCTGAAATCGATTTCCGGCACCGGCGGTATGCCTGCGCCGCTGGCACTAGCGGGAGCGCCTTTGCCCTGCTTCATTACCGATTTGACGTGATTCTGCACGTCTTCTTTGACAATCCGCTCGCGCGGTCCGCTGGCTTTGACCTCGGTCAGGTCGACACCCAGTTCGCGGGCGAGCAGGCGCACCGCGGGGCCTGCATGGACCTTGCTGCCCTCACGACCAGGGCCGCCGGCCGGCGCGGGTGCATTGGCCGGCTCTGCCTCGTCGGCTTTTTCGGCAGGCTGGCTGTCGCTGCGCTTGTCCTCTTCGGCTGCAGGCGCTTTAGCCGATTTCTCTGCCGGTGCGGATTTGCCGCCCTTTTCAGGCTCGGCGGAGTCTTCCTCAGTGTCGCCCTCGACTTTCATGTGCAGGATCAGGTCGCCGGTGCCGGCGTCCTGCTCCAGCTTGATCTCGACCGACTCGACCGTGCCAGCGACGGGAGAGGGAATCTCCATGCTGGCCTTGTCGGATTCCAGCACGATCAGCGACTGATCGACTTCTACCCTGTCGCCTTGCTTGACCAGAATCTCGATCACCTTGGCTTTGCTGTCCGAGCCCAAGTCGGGAATCTTGACCGGCTGCACTGCGCTGCCAGAGGCTTTCTTGTCGCTGGCGACGGGTTTGCTCCCGGTGTCTTTTTCGGCGGGCTTGTCGGCTTGCTCTTGCTTGTCGCTGTCAGACGCTTTGGGCTTTTCGGCGGCTTCGGTTTTCTCTTCCTTCTCGTCGCCAGCGTCAGCCCCCTCGGATTCCAGCTCGATCAGGTCGTCGCCTTCCTTGAGGGTGTCGCCCATCTTGACCTTGATGGCCTTGATGGTGCCGGCCTTGGGGCAGGGGATTTCCATGCTGGCCTTGTCGGACTCCAGGGTTACCAGGCTCTGTTCTGCCTCGACCTTGTCGCCAACCTTGACCAGTATCTCGATAACTTCGCCCGCACCGTCGCCGATGCCGGGTACTTTGATCAATTCACTCATACCGTTTTCCTCAGCAATCCAGCGGGTTGGTTTTTTCGGGATCGATACCGAAGGTCTTGAGCGCGTCGGTCAAGACCTTGGGTTTCAGATCACCGGATTCCACCAGCGCGGACAGCGCGGAGTAGGCCACCCAGTAGCGATCCACTTCAAAGAAGTGGCGCAACTTGCGGCGGCTGTCACTGCGGCCGAAGCCATCGGTACCCAGGACCTTATAGGTGCCGGGGACCCATTGGCGAATCTGCTCGGCAAACAGCTTCATATAATCGGTCGAGGCAATTACCGGGCCGCTATGCTTGGCCAGGCACTGTTCGACAAAACTCAGGCGCGGCTTCTTGCTTGGGTGCAGGCGATTCCAGCGCTCTACATCCAGGCCCTCGCGGCGCAGTTCGTTAAAGCTGGTCACGCTCCAGATGTCGGAAGTCACGTCGAAGTCGTCCTTGAGAATCTTCGCTGCCTCGCGCACTTCACGCAAAATGGTGCCACTGCCCATCAGCTGTACATGCAGGTTAGCCGGCTTGCTGGCGCCCTCCAGAAGATACATGCCGCGCATGATGCCTTCTTCCACATCCTTGCCCTTGGGCATGGGTGGTTGCACATAGGCTTCGTTCATCACGGTCAGGTAGAAATACACATTTTCCTGCTCTTCCATCATCCGCCGTGCCCCTTCGCGGATAATCACCGCCAGCTCGTAGCCATAGGTGGGGTCGTAGCTGCGGCAGTTGGGGATGGTCGAGGCGAGGATATGACTGTGACCATCCTCATGCTGCAGCCCTTCACCGTTGAGCGTCGTGCGCCCAGCGGTGCCGCCGATCAGGAAGCCCTTGGCGCGGCTGTCGCCAGCGGCCCAGGCCAAGTCACCGATGCGCTGGAAGCCGAACATCGAATAGAAGATGTAGAACGGCAGCATCGGCTGGTTATAGGTGCTGTAGGCGGTCGCGGCGGCGATCCAGCTGGACATGGCGCCGGCTTCGTTGATGCCTTCCTCGAGGATCTGACCCTTCTTGTCCTCGCGGTAGAACATCACCTGGTCCTTGTCGACGGGCTCGTACAACTGGCCGACCGAGGAGTAGATGCCGAGCTGGCGGAACATGCCTTCCATACCGAAGGTACGTGCTTCGTCGGGCACGATGGGCACAATCCGCGGGCCGAGCTCCTTGTCCTTGACCATTTGCGAAATAATCCGCACAAAGGCCATGGTGGTAGAGATTTCACGCTCGCCGCTGCCATCGAGAATCGCCTTCAGTGTTGCCAGCGGCGGGACTGGCACCTTGAAGCTCTCGGTGCGGCGCTGCGGCATGTAGCCGCCGAGTTTTTCGCGGCGCGAATGCAGGTACTTGTATTCGACGCTGCCTTCTTCGGGCTTGTAGAACGGCAGTTTTTCCAGGTCCGCATCATTGACCGGGATATTGAAGCGGTCGCGGAACAGTTTCAGGCTGTCGATATCGACCTTCTTGGTATTGTGCGCAGTATTCTGCCCCTGTCCGGCGCCAGTGCCATAGCCCTTAATCGTTTTGGCCAGAATGACCGTGGGCTGGTCCTTATGGTTCACCGCGGCATGGTAGGCGGCGTAGACCTTGTACGGATCGTGGCCGCCGCGGTTGAGCTTCCAGATTTCCTCGTCAGACAGATCCTTGACCATCTCCTTGAGCTCGGGGTGTTTGCCGAAGAAGTGTTCGCGCACATAGGCGCCATCGTTAGCCTTGTAGTTCTGGTAGTCGCCGTCGACCGCTTCTTCCATGCGCTGTTGCAGCAGACCGTCGTGATCCTGGGCCAGCAGCGGATCCCACATGCGCCCCCAGATCACCTTGATCACGTTCCAGTCGGCGCCGCGGAAGCTGCCTTCCAGCTCCTGGATGATCTTGCCGTTACCGCGCACCGGGCCATCAAGGCGCTGCAGGTTGCAGTTGATGACGAAGATCAGGTTGTCGAGCTTCTCGCGGCCGGCCAGCGAAATGGCGCCCAGGGATTCTGGCTCATCGGTTTCGCCGTCGCCGACAAAACACCAGACCTTCTGTTTGCCGGGCTCGATAAAGCCGCGGTGCTCCAGGTACTTCATGAAGCGCGCCTGGTAAATCGCCTGGATCGGGCCGAGGCCCATGGACACGGTAGGGAATTGCCAGAAATCCGGCATCAGCCAGGGGTGGGGGTAAGACGACAGGCCCTTGCCATCGGTTTCCTGCCGGAAGTTGTTCAGCTGGTCTTCGCTGATGCGTCCTTCCAGAAAAGCGCGGGCGTAAATGCCGGGAGAGGCGTGGCCCTGGAAGAACACCAGATCACCGCCGTGTTCTTCGGTAGGCGCCTTGAAGAAGTAGTTGAAGCCGATATCGTACAGCGTGGCGCTGGAGGCGAAGGTGGAGATATGCCCGCCCAGGTCCGGATCCTGCTGGTTGGTACGCATGACCATGGCCAGTGCGTTCCAGCGCACCATGGAGCGAATCTGCCGCTCCATGAACAGATCGCCCGGCATGCGCGCTTCGTGGGTGACCGGGATGGTATTGCGGTAGGGCGTAGTGATGGCATAGGGCAACGGAGTGCCACCGCGACTGGCCAGTTCGCCGAGGCGCGTCATCAGATAGTGCGCGCGGTCTTCGCCTTCGTTGTCCAGTACAGACTCCAGGGAGTCCAGCCATTCCTGCGTTTGCAGTGGATCGATGTCGTTTTGCTTCATGCGTAAAGTCTCCAGACCTTGTGGGCCTCATTCGCTGCACCGGGCGAGATGGGGTGGTGCGGCGAGGGGGGTGTGCGGTGCTTTTGTCAGCTCTTTGTATCAGCTCTTTCTTGTCTCATTCTTGCTTGTAGTTTAACTACAAAAAACAGGTTTTATCCATCCTTTTGTAAAGATATATGTAGTTATGCTACAAAATGGCCTGTGTGTTCTTGCTTCCCGGACTTTTCCGCAGGGCCGAGGCATGGCAAGCTGCGGGATTACGTCTTTTACAGGATAGACCATGCCCTTTTCCGCGCCCCTGCCTTTACCCGATTCCTTGCAACCGCTGGTCCAGCATCATCAGGATCAGTGGCGAGCCGCGGTCATCCGCGCCGGGCTGGAAACCAAGGTAGCAGAACTGGACGAGCGCTTCGCCAATAGTCTCGGTTCAGTACTGGCAGGCAGTGATTTTGTTGCCGAGCAGTTGCGGCGCGATCCATTGATCGCCTGGCGCCTGGTTGAAGATGATCTGCTCTGGCGCAGCCTCGGGAAAGACGACATGAGTCGTATGCTGGCGTCGGCCCTGGCCTCGGTCTGTTCCGAAGAGGAGCTGGCGCAGGCCTTGCGCCGTTTTCGTCAGCAACAGCAAGTCCGCATCATCTGGCGCGATCTGACGCGCATGGCAGCCACGGCAGAAACCACGCGGGATTTGTCCGACATGGCGGATGCCTGCATCGAACTGGCTTATCAATGGCTGTATGCCCAGGCCTGTACCACCTGGGGCACCCCCTCGGGTAGCGATGGGCAGCCGCAGCATATGGTGGTACTGGGCATGGGCAAGCTGGGGGCCCAGGAACTGAACCTGTCCTCGGATATCGATCTGATTTTTGCCTACCCGGAAGCCGGCGAAACCCAGGGTGGCCGGCGTAGCCTGTCCAATCAGGAGTTTTTTATCCGTCTGGGTCAACGGCTGATCAAGTCCCTGGATGCGATTACCGTCGATGGCTTTGTGTTTCGCGTCGATATGCGGCTGCGCCCCTATGGCGACAGCGGCGCACTGGTATTCAGTTTTGATGCGTTGGAGCAGTACTATCAGAGTCAGGGCCGTGACTGGGAGCGCTACGCGATGATCAAGGCGCGCGTGGTCGCTGGTGATCAGGTTGCTGGCGCCGAGCTGCAGGCCATGCTCAAGCCGTTTGTCTATCGCCGCTATCTGGATTTCGCTGCGATTGAGGCGCTGCGCAGTCTCAAGTTGATGATCCAGCGCGAGGTCCAGCGCAAGGGCCTGCAGGACAACGTCAAGCTGGGCGCTGGGGGGATCCGTGAGATCGAATTTATCGGCCAGGCGTTTCAGCTGATTCATGGTGGGCGCGACCGTGGGCTGCAGCAGCGACCGATCCTGTCGGTACTGGATATGTTGGCCACCAACAGTTACCTGCCGGACGAGGCCGTGGATGAACTCAAGGGTGCCTATCTGTTTCTGCGCGACACCGAACATGCGCTGCAGGCGCTGGATGACCGGCAGACCCAGATGCTGCCGACCGATGCACAAAGTCAGCAGCGTATCGCCTATGTCATGGGTTTTGCCGACTGGGCGGCCTTTCGAGCGGTGCTCGATTGCCAGCGTGAGCGGGTAGCGCGGCATTTTGCCGGGGTGATTGCCGATCCGGATACCGAGCATGACGAAGAGCTGCCCCTGCATTCGGAATGGATGCCGGTATGGGAAGGCTCGCTGGATGCGCAGCAACGCATCGAGCAATTAAGCGAGGGCGGCTTCAGGCAGCCGGAAGAGGCTTTGCGCCTGGTGCAGGGCTTGCACGAGTCTGGGCGGGTGCGCTCCATGCAGCGTCTGGGCCGTGAACGCCTGGACGTGTTTATGCCGCGCCTGCTGGGCATGGCCAGTGAGCAGGAGAATCCCGATCTGGCGCTGGAAAGGGTCCTGCCTCTGGTCGAGGCTGTCGCGCGGCGT
>JAWOGT010000178.1:0-8617 GCA_046496585.1 Halopseudomonas sp. | reverse complement strand
GACAGACATCGGCGTAGCCGATTTGCTGGCGAGCCGTTATGGTTGCGCTCCTGCAATGGAGGCGACATGACCTATCTGCTCTTCGTCACGGTGCTCTGGGCCGTGTCCTTCAACCTGATCGGTGCCCATTTGGCCGGCCAGGTCGATCCCTACTTTTCGGTGCTGACCCGCGTTGTGCTGGCCGGCCTGGTGTTTCTGCCGCTGACGCGCTGGCGCGGCGTCGATCCCCGATTCATCGGCGGAGTCACGCTGGTGGGTGCGTTGCAATTTGGCGTGACCTACCTCTGCCTGTACCTGAGCTTCAACCTGCTCAGCGTGGCAGAGATCCTGCTGTTCACGGTGCTGACCCCGCTGCACGTGACGCTCATTGACGATGCGCTGCAGCGGCGATTCAACCCCTGGGCCCTGCTGGCTGCGGCCGTTGCCGTGCTCGGCGCGGGCGTGATTCGATTCGACGGCATCTCCGCAGGCTTCCTCGGCGGCTTTCTGTTGATGCAACTGGCCAACTTCACCTTCGCCAGCGGACAGGTCGGCTACAAGCACCTGGCACAGCACTTTCCGTCCGAGGTCCCGTTATATCGACGCTTTGGTTACTTTTTCCTGGGCGCGCTGCTGGTGGTGTTGCCGGCCTGGCTGCTGTTTGGCGATGCCGAGCAGTTACCGAGCAGTTCGATGCAATGGGGTGTGCTGCTATGGATGGGGTTGCTCGCCACGGCTGTCGGGCAGTTCTGCTGGAACAAGGGCGCGACGCTGGTCCCCGCCGGCACGCTCGCTGTCATGAACAATCTTTCCGTACCGGTCGGCCTGCTGCTCAATCTGGTGGTCTGGGGAACCGACACCGCTTTGTTGCCGCTGTCGATCGGCGGCAGCCTGATCCTTGTTGCGCTGTGGATCAGCAGGCTGGGGGAGCGTCGGTCTGCCACTTGAGCTCGCCGCGGGTGATCGATAAGAGCTGCTCCCGCAGCACGTCGGCTGCGGTCGCGGGCAGGCGCACCTGTAACCGTACGGCTTGCCCGTGGCTGACGGCGAGCAACTCGCCGCCGTGCTCCGTAATCAGGTTGCGAGCCATGCCTTCGTGGGCATAGGCTAGCTCGCAGCACAGCGTCTGGCTGGGGATGTGCTCGACTTTTTCCGCCTGCAACAGCGCCTGGGCTACGGCATCGGTGTAGGCACGCACCAGTCCACCGGCGCCCAGCTTGACCCCGCCGAAATAGCGCACCACGGTGGCCAGCACACCGTCCAGCTCCTGATGGCGCAAGACTTCGAGCATCGGGCGGCCCGCTGTACCCGAGGGCTCACCATCGTCCACGGCCGCGCTATGCCCGCCACCCAGCAGTGCCCAGCACACATGAGCGCAGCCGGGATGCAGCAGGCGCAGCTCGTTCACCCGAGCCTGCGCCGCGGCGCGATCGGCGACGGGCTCAACGCAGGCAAGAAAGCGACTTTTGCGGATGTCCAGAAGACTGGTGACGGGCTGAGCAAGACTGTACATGGTGCCAGCATAACCCGGCGTCAACAATGTGGGTGAGCCTGTGAGGCGTACGGACAACAGCTGTCAGGTCCAATCGCGGATCGATAACAAGGGCTCGGTTGTCTATTTTTCATCTGCGCGGCTTGGCACTGCGTGCATTTCGGCTTTTTGGGCCATGCTTCTACCTCAACAGTGGATGGTTATAAATACCTCTTCTAGGTATAAAGGACCTTTATACGAGGGTCTTTTATACCTTGGTGATTTATATCATTTTGATATTTATAGATAATATATTGGCATGCTTTGTGAAAGGGTAGCTAGTGAGATTCAACTCTAAACAAGGAATAGGTCATGCGAAAAATTATTATTCTGTCCGCGGTATCCGCACTGCTGATTAGCCCTCTGGGTCATGCTGAGCAAATACTCTCGGCGCAAAGCGATACGCGGGTCGGTGGTGGCTTTAGCAGTCTGACGGGTCTCATGCTCGGTGGTGCGGCAGGCGGACCAGTGGGGGCCTTGATTGGCGGGGGCCTGGGTTATCTGGTTGGCAGCCAAGCGCAGGAAGCGCTGGGCTTGGAGCAAACGCTTTATGTGATCCAGGATGAAAACGGCTTGACCAGGCGGGTGCGCTCCTCTGATACGGGTCTCAAGGAGGATCAGCAGGTGTCTTTGCAGGGCTCACAGGTTACTGCGACAGCACCATAAGGGGCGTGCATCTCGCTGCTGGAGCAAAGGACTAGGGCCAGGCCTGGTCTTTTGCTCCCTTTCACTCAGAAGCAAAAGGCAAGACCTGCCCCCTATGCGGATTCACTTCAACTAGCGCTGAGCCTCCCGATCAATTGCCAATTGCACCTGCCGGTAAAAAGCCAAACGCTCTTCAGCCTGGTTACCGCCCTGCAGGTCGGTGGCCTGAGGCCAGTTACCGTTCGAGGCGATCACCAGTTGCCGCTTGGGATCGATGAAGATGCCCTGACCGAAAATCCCCTGCGCAATATAGGCGCCATCATCCATAGTCCACCATTGATAGCCGTAGCCATGCCCTGGCCTGCCGATATCCGCCTGCTTGGTGGTGGCCTCTGTGATCCAGCCATCAGGCAATACCTGCTCGCCATCGGCGATGCCACCACCCATGATGAACAGCCCGAAGCGGGCATAGTCCCGTGTCGCCGCCTGCATGCAGCACCCGCTGATTTCATGCCCGGTGGATCCCAGTAGCCAGGTCGCGTCCTGCTCCATGCCAAAGGGCTTCCAGACTTTCTCGGAAAGGTATTGCGCCAGGGGCTTGTTAACGGCCGAACTGGCCAGCACGCCGATCAGGTTGGTCTCACCGGTTTTATAGACCCACTTGCTGCCCGGCTCCGCCTCGGATTCCAATTGGCGCATATAGCTCACGGTGACATCGACACCCGGCTCGGCTTGGTGCGCGGTAAACAGCGCAACGTCTGACTGAGGGTCCCCATAGTCCTCATTCCATTTCACGCCCGAGGTCATCGTCAGCAACTGCCTGATCGTGACCTCGTCGTAAGCAGAGCCTTCCAGGTCGGGAATGTACTCCGACACGCTGTCATCAATGCTCCTGATGTAACCGTCCTTGATGGCGGCACCGACCAGGGTCGAGGTAAAGGTTTTGGCCACCGAGAAACTGGTCCAGCGGCCCTCGGGAGCGAAGTCCAGGCCGTATTGCTCAAGACGTATGTTGCCATCATGCACGACCACCAGCGCGGCGGCGCGCTGCGACGCCATAAAGGCATCGACATCCATGCCAATATCCAGCGGTGCGCCCTCGGGCAAGGGATAGGCGTTTTCGCCGGCGGCGATCACCCGCGACTCGGAAAGGACCGGCAAGCGGTCCAACACCCGAAAAGCCGCATCCCGCTGCGGCATAGACCAGAACAGCACATCGGTATTGGTGGGGAAATTCAGGGCCAGCCTGCGCATATCCTTGTCAGCCGTAGCCCAAAACAGGCCGCCTCCCAGCAAAAGCAAAACGACGATCGAAATGATCCACTTTTTCATGCCTACCCCCTTTTTTTCTTATGTGTCTATCTTAAGGGGGAGCGTAGATTCTCAGCCGATGTTTTTTGACCGAATAGGTAGTAGTGATTGGTTGATATGGCGATATTTTTGGCTTTCAGCCCGTGCCTTGATGAAAGTCCCTAACCCACCAAATTCAGGTCTTGTCTTTTGACTTTGAGTGAAACGAGCAAAACACAAGGCCCTCACGCCTCTACAAATGTTCTTCAGTTATTTGATATTCCGGATCATAACTGGACTACATGCTGGAGGATCTATCGGGCAGCGCGTACGAACGGTGCCGGCTAACGCCATCGTTTGAAACTTGCCCTCAGTTAACTCTACGCCAGCAAGCAGTATTGGCTGATAGGGCTAAGCCGACCGTCGATGGCAGGGATGCCATCGCCGAGCTAGAGGGGTGAGGCAAACGTTTGCGAAGCATGCTTCGCGTGCAGCCGAACGCCAGGCGATCTGTGATCGCTGGCCGGGCCCGCTTGCGGGGACTTGCTGCGTGTCGGCGTGCCCTGTCAGCCAACACTGCCCTCTCCCGGCTTTCCAAAAAACAACGGGGGGTTAGTTACTTAGAGCGTCTACTCAACCCGCTCAAACTTCAGATCCCACACCCCATGCCCCAGTCGCTCACCACGCCGCTCGAACTTGGTGATCGGCCGCTCTTCAGGGCGCGGTATATAGGTGCCATCTTCGGCCAGATTGCGGTACCCCGGCGCGGCGCTCATGACTTCCAGCATATGCTCGGCATAGGCTTCCCAGTCGGTGGCCATGTGGAACACGCCGCCGATCTTCAGCTTGCTGCGCAGTTGCTCGGCAAAGGCCAACTGTACGATGCGACGCTTGTTGTGCTTCTTCTTATGCCAGGGATCGGGGAAGAACAGCAGCACACGGTCGAGACTGGCGTCAGGGATGCACTGGTTGAGTACCTCGATGGCATCGCAGTCGAACACTCGCAGATTATCGATACCCGCCGTCAGCACGCCATTGAGTAACGAGCCGACGCCCGGCAGGTGGACTTCCACGCCGATAAAGTCCTGCTCCGGCGCGGCCAGGGCCATGTCCAACAGGGATTGGCCCATGCCGAAGCCGATCTCCAGGGTGCGCGGGGCCTCGCGGCCGAAGAGTGCATCCAGATTGAGCAGGCCGTTTTCCAGATTCAGCCCGAAACGCGGCCAGCCCAGATCGATGCCGCGTTTCTGCGCGTCGGTCATGCGCCCGGCGCGCATCACGAAACTGCGAATGGCGCGGCGCGGAAAGCTTGGTTCGGCCTCGGGCAGATCAGTGGTCTCGGGCAGATCGGGGTTGTCGGTCATGTCAGGCTCGGTCGCGTGGAAAGGCCGCTCTGATGTCGGATCAGAGCGTGCCGGAAACAAGGTTCAGAGGAAAGTGCCGTCCAGCGGCGAGGACGCCGTGGCATACAGCTTGCGCGGCATGCGCCCGGCCAGATAGGCACTGCGCCCGGCCAGTATGGCATGCTTCATCGCCTCAGCCATCAGCACCGGCTTCTGCGCATGGGCGATGGCCGAGTTCATCAGCACGCCAGCACAGCCCAGCTCCATGGCAATGGCCGCATCCGAGGCGGTACCCACACCGGCATCGACCAGCACCGGCACCGTGACTTCTTCGAGGATGATGCGCAAATTGTAGGGATTGCAGATACCCAGGCCCGAGCCGATCAGACCGGCCAGCGGCATCACTGCCACACAACCCATTTCCGCCAGTTGCCGGGCGATGATCGGATCGTCGCTGGTATAGACCATGACGTCGAAGCCATCCTTGACCAGCACTTCGGCGGCCTTGAGGGTTTCGATCACATTGGGAAACAGGGTCTTCTGGTCGGCCAGGACTTCCAGCTTGACCAGCTTGCGCCCGTCCAGCAGTTCACGGGCCAGGCGGCAGGTGCGCACGGCGTCCTCTGCGGTATAGCAGCCAGCCGTGTTAGGCAGGATGGTATAGCGATCCAGCGGGATCACATCCAGCAGGTTCGGCTCGTCGGGGTGCTGGCCGATATTGCTGCGGCGGATCGCCACCGTGACAATCTCGGCACCCGAGGCTTCAATCGCCGCGCGGGTTTCGTCCATGTCCTGGTATTTGCCGGTGCCCACCAGCAGGCGGGAGCGGTAACGCACGCCGGCGATTTCAAAGGCGTCCTGGGTGTTATCTGTCATGAGGGTCTCCGAAGGACGGCTAGCCGCCGCCAATGGCTTGCACGATTTCCACCCGGTCGCCGTCAGCGAGTGGCGTCTGGCCGTGCTCGCTACGCGGCACTATCTCCAGATTCAGCTCCACGGCCAGTCGCTTGCCGGTCAGCCCCAGACGTTCGATCAGCTCGCTAAGGCTGATCGGATGATCAAGGGCGCAGGCTTCGCCATTCAGTTGGATCTGCATGGGTAAGGTCTCTGTGGTCGTGCGGGAAAGGCCGCAGTATAGCGCGTCAGGCGCGGCGCTGACCATGCCGCGCTGGCCGCTGCGATCACAGGTGACGCCATATGCCAAGGCCCAGACACAGCCAGCCGAGCAGAAAGGCCACGCCACCAAAGGGCGTGATGATGCCCAGTTTGCTCACGCCAGTCAGCGCCATCAGATACAGACTGCCGGAAAACAGCAGTATGCCCAACACCAGCAGCACGCCCGCGCTCTTGAACAGGGTCGCCTCCGGCCAGCGCAGCAACAGCAGCGCCACGCCGATCAAGGCGGCGGTATGCCAGAGCTGGTACTGCACGCCGGTGTGAAAGGCGCCGAGCAGATTCTCCGGCAGCCGGCTGCGCAACGCATGGGCCGCGAAAGCGCCCAGCGCCACGCCGCTGAAACCACTGAATGAAGCCAGTAAAAGCAATAGTTTGGCCAAGCTTGAATCCCCCGTTCTATACTGCGAGCCACGCTGCCAGACGACCCGCCCATGTTGAAAAAATTACTGCTCAAGACCGCCAAATGGCTGATCGTGCTGATGGCCTTGAGCCTGATCCCGGTCATTCTGCTGCGCTGGATCCCCTCGCCCGGATCGGCCTTGATGGTCGAGCGCTGGTTTGAGCTTCGTCAGGATAACAGCCAGATCGAGATCCGCCGCCAGTGGGTACCCTATAAAAGCATATCCGATGGCATGAAGATGGCGGTGATCGCCGGTGAAGATCAGCGCTTCGCCGCGCATTTCGGTTTTGATCTCACCGCCATCAAGGCCGCGGTTGAGCATAACCGCCAGGGCGGCAGTTTGCGCGGCGCCAGTACGCTGACCCAGCAGGTCGCGAAAAACCAGTTTCTCTGGTCCGGCCGCAGCTGGCCGCGCAAGGCGCTGGAGGCCTGGTTCACGCTGTGGATCGAGGTGCTCTGGCCGAAACAGCGTATTCTTGAGATCTATCTGAATATTGTCGAGTGGGACGAGGGCGTGTTTGGCGTCCAGGCCGCCGCGCAACACCACTTCGGTACGGATGCCAGCTACCTGTCCGACCGCCAGGCCGCGCAGCTGGCGGCGGTGCTGCCGAATCCGCGCGAATGGAGTGCCGCGGCCCCGCCAACCCATGTGCAACGCCGGGCCAACTGGATCCAACAACAAGCCCGCCAGCTCGGTGGTGCGCATTATTTGCAGCAGATGGAAACGGGCCGGCCACGGCCGGACTGGTTGAGCCTGCCTTACTGGCGCAACCGTTTCGAGGCTTAACCCTCAGCGCTGAGCGCGCAGACCAAACATGATCGAGAAGGCCTGCTCGCCGGTGACCGCCACCACCAGGCCCGCACGTCCGTAAACCCAGGCCTGGTCATCGCCACTGACTTCCATGCGCATGTCCGGCTCACCCAGGGTGGCGATAATGCGCTGGGTGTCGATTGGCTGGAACGGCGTCAGGCTCATGCGCTCCACCGCTTGGCCGACCAGCGCCGCGGCGACTGCCGGGGGTACGGATTGGTCGGCCATGCCGGCTTTCCAGTCCTGCGCCACCTTCAAGCTGTCCATGCGCGGCTGATCCAGATTGATCACCGCCTGCATCCGCCAGTCTGCGCCATCGCTCTGTATCACATGCCGACTGACCAGCTGTGGCTCGCCGTCGGCGCTGATCATCCATAGCTCGCCGGTCTGGCCCATCACGGCCACCACATCGCCCAGGGTCAGATTGCCGTCACGCAGCGGAGCCCAGAGGCGTTCCTCGTAGCTAGCTCGCCACTCGAGGGGTTCGGGCTGCGCGTCGGACTTGTCCATGATCCAGCTGCCCAGGGCAAAAAGACCGATCACGATCACACTGAACAGCGTGGCCATACCAAGGCGCGGGCGGAATGTCATGCGTAGCTCCATTGTTGTTTTGAGCGGGGATTGTTTGAGTGGAGATTGATTGAGCAGGGGATTATGCGGGCGGAACTGCGCGGCTGCCAGCCGGGCAACAAAAAAGGCATCCCGAAGGATGCCTTTGAGCAACGGCGCGGCGGCTCGACTCAGAGATCGTCTTCGGTCTCGAGATTCTTCTTCAGCTTGTTCATCGCGTTCTTTTCCAGCTGGCGAATGCGCTCGGCAGAAACCTGATACTTGGCGGCGAGCTCATGCAGGGTGGCTTTCTCCTCGGCCAGCCAGCGCTGGTAGAGAATGTCGCGGCTGCGCTCATCCAGCTGTTCCAGACCGTGCTGCAGCTGATTGACCGAGCTGTCTGACCAGTCGGCCGATTCCAGCTGGGTGGCCGGATCGTAGCGCTTGTCTTCCAGATAATGCACCGGGGCGTAGGACACGCTGTCATCCTCGTCATCCTGGGCACCATCAAAGCCCAGGTCCTGACCGTACAGACGACTTTCCATCTCGCGCACTTCGCGGGTGGCGACACCCAGATCCGCTGCAACCGCATCGACTTCATCCTGGGACAGCCAGGACAGCTTCTTCTTGGCGCTACGCAGATTGAAGAACAGCTTGCGCTGGGCCTTGGTGGTGGCGACCTTGACGATGCGCCAGTTGCGCAGAATGAACTCGTGGATCTCGGCGCGAATCCAGTGCACGGCGAAGGACACCAGCCGCACACCCATGTCCGGGTTGAAGCGCTTGACGACCTTCATCAGGCCGACGTTGCCTTCCTGCACCAGATCGGACTGGTTCAGGCCGTAACCGGAATAGCTGCGCGCAATATGCACGACAAAACGCAGATGCGACAT
>JAWOGT010000081.1:0-5793 GCA_046496585.1 Halopseudomonas sp. | reverse complement strand
GCTACTGCGCGCAGGGCCAATGCCGAATGTCATTCCAGGGTGAGCGTTAGAAATACCGCAGCGATACGTTCGACCGATGCGTATTCAGGCCGACGCAATTCCTCTGAAAAGACATCCGGATCCAGCTCGCGATAATGCCAGTGGCAAGGCGCCGCGCTTAGCCTTTGTTGCAGGCGGGCGAGAAAAGGGTCCTCGCCCTTCACCACTGCCACGCCGGTATACAGCAGGAGGCTTCCACCGCTGCTCAGGCGAGCGAGCGCCGATTCGACGATATCCACCGAGAGCCCCGAACCCAACTCCCCGCCACCGTGGCGGTAGGCTCGTTCCTCGGCGTCCATCATGTACGGTGGGTTGGCGATAATCAGGTCCAGGTCGCCCTCCACACAATCCAGCAAACTGCCCAGCACAGGCGTCACATTGTTCACCGATGCCAGGCGCGCATTGATCGACGTCATGTGCAGCGCTTGGGGATTGATATCGGTTGCCCACACTTGGCAATCGGGCAAGGCTTTCGCCAGTGAAATAGCGCCAGCGCCCGTGCCACAGCCAATATCTGCTGCGCGGGATGGCGCTGCATGGCTGCTGGCCAGCCACTGCTCTACCGCGCTGACAAAGCGGTAGGTATCGGGTCCGAAGAAAACCGCGTCGTTGTTGGTGGTCGGGTAGGCCGAATGCGCGAACAGCATGTCGCCCAGCGTGGACCAGCGGATGTTGCAGTGCCAACCCTCACCCCAGGGGCGAAGTATGCCGGCTTGAAGCATCAGATCGAAATCCTCCGGATCTATCAGTCGGCGCAGGAACGACCTGCTCCAGCCAAAAACGTCACGCAGGTCGTCTGCCCATCGTTGGCCGTAACGTTCATTGTTGTAGGCGTGGGTCAGCGGTGTGACAGTGGTAAAAGCATAACCGCGGTGTTGCAACCGCGTTCCAAGCTCCAGCAACGCTTTGGAGCGACGTTCGAGGAGCGAGCGTTCGTCGGCATCTGAAGTGTCTGTAATGGCAGTCATGTGTGCGTCATCACCTGTTTTTAGTCAGTCTGAGCGGTTTAGTACATCTGAGCGGAAAATAACCGCGTAGCCAATAGCCCTTCGGGCGTGCTGTGCCGGGAGGGATTCATCAGTTGGATGAGGCGTTGCATCCGCTCGGCTTTGGGCATGCTCGCCAGTTCGCGGCGCAGCCTTTCCAGTGCCGGTGTCAGGTCTTCCGCTGCCGGCTGGCTACGATCAACCGGGCAGGCCGCCGTGCTGTCGTCGGCTTTGCGCCGGCTGCCCCGGGCCGGTTTGAAGATGTGCTGACGCAGATCCTCCTGCTCTTGTCCGGCCAGCCAGTCATCCGCGATCCATTCGTAGATCAAATGTTGTTCGTAGTCGGTAAAGACGCCGAACATCAAAGCATCCGGGCCGGCTATCAGATTCCAGAAGCGGCTCTCTCCGGGATCCTCGCCACGCTTGATCCAGCCGCGCTGCTGCAGGGCTTCGAGGAAGTCAGGTATCTGTTCGGGCCGGGAAAGCCACTGGTTGACGGTTCGACCGTCCAGCTTGCAGAAGTCCGAATGGAGCTGCTGACCAAAGCGGCTTTTATCTTCCAGGTTGGTCATTACTTCGCTGTGCAGGTCAAACTGACGGATCATCTCGGTGCTGCCGGGACCCAGTTCGTTGAGCTGGAATCCGGCGCGCATGCGGCGCAGGAATTCGTCTCTGTCCTGGTTGGTCGGCAGGTGTTCCAGAACCGATTGCAGCGCTTGCCGTGCATGCCCGCTGTGGGCGTTGTCGATCGTGACATGCAGGGTGAAATAATAGGGGTCTATGTCCAGTTCATGCAGCTCGAAAGCACTGATCAGCAGGTGTAGAGGCAACTGCTCGTAGCCCAGGTTGTAGCCGATCAGTTCGGGTAGAAAATCCTCTGCGTGATAGCCCAGGGCGAGTTGCAAGGTCCCCTGCACGTAGTAGTCGTCAGGCAGTGTGATCGGCGTACCGCAGCCATGTTTGGTCAGCAGTTGCCGATACAGAACCACATGATTCATCTGCGCCACGCCATCGCCCAGTTCTTCCAGATAGGTGCGTATCAGTGGATGGAAGCGCGGGTCCTGCCAATGGACGAGCGTGCCATAGAGCCATGCACCGTCGACCAGTTTGGTTGGCGCCACGGCCTGCAAAAAATGCAATGCATGCGCCTTGCTGCGCAACAGGCGTCTTGGTTTGCCGGCTTTGCGCTGCTCCAGATAGCGTGCGTACTGCTCGCCCGTTGTCTGGGCGGATGTGGTCATCCATTCTTCCAGCAGGGCTGGATCGGCAGGGAGTTCGCAGGGCATTGCCGCGTCCCGATCCAGATGTTCCTGCAGAAACACCCGTGCCGCGGATTGCGTCGTTGGCTCGTCGGGCGCTGCGAGCAGTTGATCGTAGAGGCTTTTAGTGCGCGGAAATATGCCCGCCAGTGCAGCGGCTTTTGGACGTGGCCTGTTCTTGTTCTCTAGCAACATGACCTGTTCTCCCGCCGCAGGATACTGCAAGACGAGCTGTCCTGCCTGTACATTCTATGAACAGACCCAAGGGGAAAAATTCAACTTAAATTCGTCGCATATAGGCGCTTCGAGGGGGTAGAGGTCAGTGATATTGATGGTGTTAAAGCCCGTCTGTCAGGAGAACGTCACGCTGATGTAGTGCGAGCAGCACTGTTTACGGCAGCCACGGATCCCGGCTTAGTGGGCAGTGAGGCTCATTTGCGCGGACTTTGCAGCGGTGCGGGTAGCCTGTCGCAAAAACCCCTGATAAGCTCGAGCCTTTATTTCGCCCATTCGGGGCTCATCGATTGAGGTAAGCATGAAGCGTAATTTACTGGCAGCCAGTGTTGCATTCAGTATTCTCGCCCTGGCCGGTTGCGGGGAGAAAGAGCCAGAGCTATCAAGCTCTATCCAGCAAGCGTCCTATGGTATTGGTTTGAACATGGGAGAGAGCCTGGTGAACGATGGCCTCGACGATATTGATCCGGATGCGCTGGCCCTGGGTATGCAAGATGCATTGGCTGGAACCGATCCGCGGTTGAGTGAAGAAGAGCTGACCGCAGCGTTCACAGAATTGCAGACACGCGCTGAGGCGCGCAGCAATGATCTGGCCGAAGAGGCGCTGGCTGCCAACGAAGAGTATCTAGCCGAAAATGCTGAGCGTGAGGGCGTGACGACCACCGCATCAGGTCTGCAATATGAAGTGATCACTAAGGGTGAGGGCGACCAGCAACCGGTCGAGAGCGACGTGGTAACCGTGCATTACGAAGGCAAGTTGGTTGATGGGACTGTATTTGACAGCTCGATCAGCCGTGGCGAGCCGGTAGAACTGCCGGTGAATGGAGTCATTCCTGGTTGGGTTGAGACCCTGCAGATGATGAATGTCGGCGACAAGTGGAAAGTCACCATTCCCAGTGAAATGGCTTACGGCGCTCGCAGTCCGAGTCCGGTGATTCCGCCAAATTCCGTTCTGGTATTCGAGTTGGAACTGCTGGGTATCCAGGGCGACGAATAATCGTTGCTGGCGTAACCCACCCTGAGGCTTGAAATAGAGCTTTCAAATCTCAGGGTGTTACTGTTATGCACATTCCTGGGTAACACTCAATAGCCTTTATCGGTTTTGCCTGCTTCCGGACATAAATAATTAAGTTATTGTTTTTAAAGGGTTTTATAGTTGGTTAAAAAACATTCATTTTAACCGCTGCCGCGTTCTTCAAGGCTTCTGGCCTCTTCCCCATACCTTGTCCACAGACTTATCCACAGATGTTGTGGGTAACTGAGCAACCTGCCTTGCAGCCCTTGAAACCCGTAGGTCCAAGCCTCTACTCGCCCATGGTGCAGGGAACCCTGAATGAGCGGCACTGATGGCGGCGTTGAACGCAGTTGGTCGCAGGTACGGCGGGGGGCAGTGCAAGGACTCAAACCCGACCGGACGAGTCCGGGCGGGCATGTGCGAGAGGGATGTCAGCCGGCATCTGCAAGCTGATGTTGAAGCTCGAGCAGATCGATCAGGATCTGACCGGTTTCGCTCAAGAAGGGATCAGTTTTTTTATCGTCTTCATCCGCGGCCGTGGGATTGACTGCGAGCAGTGGATCGGTTTTCTCCAGTTCCTTCAGCGGTTCTTCTCCCTGGGCTTCACGGCGCCGGTTTTCCAGTTCCAGCAGGGTAGTGTCAAAAGCATCCTGTTGCTCGCGGCGCGTGATTTCATTCAGCGGCAAGTATTCGCGGTCTTTAATGTCGCGATCCAGTTCCACTCTGGCCAGCGTGTAGATAAATTCCGGATCAGCGATTGCCCGCCGCTTGTGACGTTCATCCAGGCGCTTGAGGAAGGGAGCAACCTGTTGGTTGATGGCATAATCGGCTGGCTTGATGGTGTCCCAGGGCAACGCACGGGGCAGGTAGCTCTCACCGATCTCGGTGGTATCCAGTAGCGACGGGTAAGTGATATCTGGCACCACGCCACGATTCTGTGTGCTTTGTCCGGAGACCCTGTAGAACTTGGCCAGGGTCAATTTCAATTCGCCATGGTTCAACGGCTGTATTGATTGCACGGTGCCTTTGCCGAAGGTGGGCTCACCAATAACCAGTGCACGTCCGTAGTCCTGCATGGCTCCGGCGAAGATTTCCGACGCTGAAGCGGACAAGCGGTTGACCAGTACGGCCATCGGGCCGTTGTAGGAGATACCCTCTTGCGGGTCGTCCAGCACCTGGATTTCACCTTGGGTATCACGCACCTGAACGGTCGGGCCGCGGTCAATGAACAGGCCGGTCAGCTCGGTAGCTTCCTGCAGCGAGCCGCCGCCGTTGTTGCGCAGATCCAGCACTATGCCATCCACGTTTTGGTCTTTCATTTCCTCCAGCAGACGGCGAACATCGCGCGTGGTGCTGCGGTATTCGGGATCGCCCCGGCGCTGCGCCTTGAAATCAATATAAAAACCGGGTACTTCAATGACGCCGATGCGTTGTTCGTTAGCACCGCTGCCATACTTGATAATTGACGAGGCAGCGGCCTGGTCTTCCAGCTTGACCGCTTCACGCACCAGCACTACTTCACGGCTACTCAGATCGGTAGGCGGGTTGCTGGCCGGAATGACTTCCAGGCGCACATTCGAGCCTTTGGGGCCGCGGATCAGTTTCACCACTTCGTCCAGACGCCAGCCGACCACATCGACCATGTCCTTTTCTTCCTGGCCGACGGCAATGATGCGATCGGCAGGCGCGAGTTTCTGACTCTTGGCGGCGGGTCCGGCGGGCACCAGGCGAACGATCTTGGTGAACTCGTCATCACTCTGCAGTACCGCACCGATGCCTTCCAGCGACAGGCTCATGTTGATGTCGAAGTTCGCTGCGTTCTCCGGAGACATATACTGGGTATGCGGATCGTAAGCCTGGGCAAAGGCGTTGATATAACTTTGGAATACGTCCTCGCTACGCGTCTGGTTAAGACGCAGCTGCTGGCCCTTGTAACGCTTGCTGAGCAGTTCCTCGATGGCCGTCATATCGCGACCAGCCAGCTTGAGGCGCAGCACCTCATCCTTGATCTGATGGCGCCATAGCTGCATCAGATCAATGTCGGTGGCCGGCCATACGGCTTTTTCACGGTCTGCCAGGATTTGCTGATCGGAGCTGAAGTCCATACTCTGCAGGTCATCAGCCAGCAGGTGATTGGCAAAATCCAGACGCTGGTTCAAACGCTCCATCTGGCGCTTGTGCATGGCAAACCCCACGCTCAGATCGCCGGCCAGCAAGAGATCGTCAAGACGATAGCGGTAGCCCTCGAAAGCCTTGATAT
>JAWOGT010000078.1:0-10536 GCA_046496585.1 Halopseudomonas sp. | reverse complement strand
TTGGCGGCAGATCAGTCTGCGCTGGAAAAACAACTGGGAGCCGAAGCCGCCCGCGCGCTCTGGCAACTCAGCCTGGATGGCGTGGCGCTGTTGCGCGCCCGCGTGGCGGACTATGCGATTGACTGTGAACTGAAGCAGGGCATTCTGCTGGTCGCCAACAAGCCACGGCATGTGCCTGAGCTGCTGGACTGGCAGGCCAGCCTGGAAAAGCTTGGCTATGACCAGCTGGAATTTCATGACCGTGCGGGCTTGCAGGGTCTGCTCCAGGCTGATTACCAGGCTGGCGTCATGGATTGGGGTGGCGGTGATTTGCATCCGCTGAAATACGTATTGGGCTTGGCAGCGGCGGCTGAGCTGCATGGCGCGCAGCTGTTTGAACGATCCCAGGTACTGAGTTATCGCCAGGACAATACGGGCGTAACCGTGGACACGACGCAAGGGCAGGTCAGAGCCGGACATCTGCTGCTCGCCGGCAATGCCTATATAGGCAAATTGCTGCCCTGGCAGCAGCGCCGCTTTATGCCGATTGGCAGTTATGTGGGCGCCACCGCCCCTTTGGGCGAGCTGGCCGAGCAGCTGATCCCTTCACGGGCAGCGGTCTGTGATATGAATACCCTGATCGACTATTACCGGCTTAGCGCCGATGGCCGGTTATTGTTTGGTGGTCGCGCCAGCGCCCGTGATGCACGGCCCGACGCCCTGCGCCGGACTATGCGCCAGCGCATGACCCGGGTATTTCCGGCGCTGGCGCAAATCGATTTCGACTATCTGTGGGGCGGTCAGGTGGCAATGACTGCCAGCAAAGCACCGCACTTTGGTCGGCTCAATGAGCGCGTGCTGTTTACCCAGGGCTACTCCGGCCAGGGCGTGGCGTTGGCCGGGTTGGCCGGCACGTTGATGGCCGAGGCGGTGATGGGGCAGCAGCAGGGCTTTGATCTGTTTGCGCGGCTCAAGCATGCGCCGATTCCACCGGGCGCCACCGTGCAAACCGGCATTCGAGCGCTGGCCCTGTTATGGTATCGACTGCGTGATACGCGTTAATTGAGCGGGGAGGGTCGGTCATGTTGGAGGATTTTAAGCAGTGGCGTGACGCCCGGCGCATCGATGCGCTGGGGGTGACTCAGGCGGATTGGCAGTTGGCGCTGGGGGACTGGGCTGTCTACCTGCGCTATGCTCCCGCGGAGCAGCAGCGCTTGCAGCAGTTGGCCTTGCACTTGTTGCTGCACAAGCGGCTGCACGGGGTGGGTGAACTGCAATTGACCGACAGCATGCGCCTGCGGATTGCCGGTATGGCGGTAGTGCCGGTGCTGAATCTCGGGCTCGAGTGGTACGACCGCTGGAAGACCATCCTGGTCTACGACGGCCCCTTCGTGGCCGAGCACCAGTGGCGCGACGAATTCGGCGTAGTGCATGCGCAGCGCCGTGCCCTGAGCGGCGAGACCAGGCAGTCGGGCCCGGTTGTGCTGTCCTGGCAGGATGTTGAACAGGCCGGCGGTGCCAGGGCGGCCAATGTGGTTTTGCATGAGCTGGCGCACACGCTGGATATGCGCTGGGATGGCGCCAACGGGGCGCCGCCGCTGCATGCGGACATGGACCCGTTACTATGGAAGAGCGAGTTCACCTCGGCCTGGGAGCATTTGCAGGCTTTATACCAGCGCGGCGCGCCGCTGCCAGTGGATGATTACGCGCTGGAAGATCCTGCCGAATTCTTTGCCGTGCTCAGTGAGACTTTTTTCGAGAAGCCCCGGCGGCTGTTGGATGGCCTGCCCGGCGTTTACCGGCAGTTGCAGGCATTCTATCGGCAGAACCCGCTGGGAACTGCCTGATCCTCGTGGCTATTGCACCGGGTTTGCCCGGCCACCCTTATCGTTTTTGCAGGAGTTTGATATGAGTCGTCTCGTTACCGTTGCTGCCACCCAGATGAGCTGTTCCTGGGATCGCCAGGCGAACATCGACAAGGCTGAGAAATTGGTCCGCGAAGCTGCGGCTAAAGGCGCGCAGATCATCCTGATCCAGGAGTTGTTTGAAACCCCGTACTTCTGCCAGAAGCCCAATGCCGAGTATCTGCAACTGGCTACAAGCATCGACCAGAACCCGGCGATTGCCCACTTCAAGGCGCTGGCCAAGGAGCTTGCGGTGGTGTTGCCGATCAGCTTTTTCGAGCTGGCCGGGCGTGCGCGTTTCAACAGCATCGTGATTATCGATGCCGACGGCAGCAATCTGGGCTTGTATCGCAAGAGCCATATTCCCGACGGCCCCGGGTATCACGAAAAATATTATTTTAATCCCGGCGATACCGGCTTCAAGGTCTGGCAGACTCGCTACGCGAAGATCGGCGTAGGCATCTGCTGGGATCAGTGGTTCCCCGAGTGCGCGCGCAGCATGGCCCTGATGGGGGCGGAGATTCTGTTCTACCCCACGGCAATTGGCAGCGAGCCACACGATCCGAATATCACCTCGCGCGAGCATTGGCAGCGCGTGCAGCAGGGTCATGCCGGCGCGAACCTGATGCCGCTGGTAGCCAGCAACCGCATTGGCCGCGAGGATCAGGAGGATTATCACATTACCTTCTATGGCTCCTCGTTCATTGCCGATCAGTTCGGTGCCAAGGTCCAGGAACTCAACGAAACTGAAGAAGGTGTGCTGGTGCAGCAGTTCGACCTGGATCAACTCGAGCATATCCGCAGTGCCTGGGGCAGTTTTCGCGATCGCCGGCCCAACCTGTATGGTCCGATCAAAACCCTGGATGGTTCACTGGAGTCCTGACATCGATGTATACCTTACATAGTACGCCCCGCGCCGATGGCTACAGCATGCCCGCCGAATGGGCAGCGCACAGCCAGACCTGGATGATCTGGCCCGAGCGCCCGGACAACTGGCGCCTGGGTGCCAAGCCTGCGCAAGCGGCCTTTGCCGAAGTAGCACGGGCGATTGCCAGCTTTGAGCCCGTCACCGTGTGTGTATCTGCGGCGCAATATGAGAATGCCAATTTGCAGCTCAGCCATCCCGGCATCCGCGTGGTCGAGCTGACCACCGATGACGCCTGGGTGCGCGACACCGGCCCGACTTTCGTTACCCATCCGCATGGTGGGTTGCGCGGTGTGGATTGGACTTTCAATGCCTGGGGTGGCTTTAACGGCGGTCTTTACTGGCCGTGGCAGCGTGACGATCAGGTAGCCGACAAAATTCTCGGCCTGGTACGCAGCCCTCGTTATCGCACTGAGGGTTTCGTGCTGGAGGGTGGCGCCTTTCATGTGGACGGGGAAGGTACGTTAATCACCACCGAAGAGTGCCTGCTCAACCCGAATCGCAACCCGCATCTTTTGCGCGAGGAAATTGAAATCAAGCTGGCCGATCACCTGGGCATCGACAAGGTCATCTGGTTGCCGGAAGGGCTGTTCAACGACGAAACCGACGGGCATGTCGACAACTTCTGCTGTTTCATTCGACCCGGTGAAGTGCTGCTGGCCTGGACCGACGATCCGGAAGATCCGAATTTTGACCGCTGTCAGAAAGCGCTGAGAATACTGGAAGCCAGCCGCGATGCGCAGGGGCGCGAACTGAAAGTGCACCGCATGCCCATTCCTGGTCCGCTCTACGCTACGGCGGAAGAGTGCGCTGGTGTGGACCGGGTGGCCGGCACACAGCCGCGCGACCCGTCCATTCGGCTGGCCGGCTCCTACGTGAATTTCCTGATCGTCAACGACGGGATCATTGCGCCCAGCTTTGATGATGCGCAGGACGAACCGGCCAAAGCCTTGCTCGAGCAGCTGTTTCCGGATCGGCGGGTGGTGATGGTGCCGGGGCGGGAGATATTGCTCGGTGGTGGCAATATTCATTGCATCACCCAGCAGCAGCCCAACGCCTGACCAGAAAAGCCCGGCGTTAGAAAGCACAAGAGGCCCTGCCTTGCGCCAGGGCCTCTTGTTTCAAGCCTTATTCAGCCAACTGGTCACGGCCGCGTTTGACCGCCGCCAGCACTTGCTTGGGCGCCGTGCCGCCAATATGGTCGCGGGCATTGACCGAACCTTCCAGGGTCAGCACCGCAAACACGTCCTGGTCGATCTGATCGCTGAACTGGCGCAGCTCATCCAGGCTCATCTCGGCCAGGTCCTTGCTCGACTCCACGCCGTACTTCACCGCATGGCCAACGATCTCGTGGCAATCGCGGAATGGCAGGCCCTTGCGCACCAGGTAGTCGGCCAGGTCGGTGGCGGTGGAGAAGCCGCGCAAAGCCGCTTCGCGCATGGCCGGAACCTTGGGCTGGATCGCCGGGATCATGTCGGCAAAGGCGCGCAGGCAATCGCGTAGCGTATCGGCAGCGTCGAACAAGGGTTCCTTATCTTCCTGATTGTCCTTGTTGTAGGCCAGCGGCTGGCTTTTCATCAAGGTCAGCAGGCCCATCAGGTGGCCATAAACGCGCCCGGTCTTGCCGCGTACCAGCTCGGGTACGTCCGGATTTTTCTTCTGCGGCATGATCGAGGAGCCGGTGCAGAAGCGGTCGGGCAGATCGATAAAGTTGAACTGGGCACTGGTCCACAGCACCAGCTCTTCGGAAAAACGCGACAGGTGCATCATGGCCACGGATGCCGCGGCGCAGAATTCGATGGCGAAATCGCGATCGGATACGCCATCCAGCGAGTTGCCGGATATGGCGTCGAAGCCGAGCAGTTCGCAAGTCATCTGCCGGTCAATCGGATAGGTGGTGCCGGCCAGCGCCGCGCTGCCCAAGGGCATGCGGTTGACGCGTTTGCGGCAATCGATCAGGCGTTCACGGTCGCGGCTGAGCATCTCGAACCAGGCCAGTAGATGATGGCCGAAGGTCACTGGCTGGGCGGTTTGCAAATGGGTAAAGCCGGGCATGATGACGTGGGCATGGCGCTCGGCCTGATCGAGCAGGCCGGTCTGCAGACGGGCCAGTTCGACCAGAATAATGTCGATTTCTTCGCGCAGCCACAGGCGGATATCGGTCGCCACCTGATCGTTACGTGAGCGACCGGTGTGCAGCTTTTTGCCAGTGACGCCGATCTGCGCGGTCAGCCGCGCCTCGATATTCATGTGCACGTCTTCCAGGTCGACGCGCCAGTCAAACTGGCCAGCTTCGATTTCGCTCTGGATGCTGCGCAGCCCGGCGAGAATGCGGTCGCGCTCTTCATCGCTCAGCACGCCGACCTTGGCCAGCATGCTGGCGTGGGCAATCGAGCCCTGAATGTCATGTTTGTACAGGCGCTTGTCAAAATCCACCGAGGCGGTGAAGCGGGCAACAAAGGCGTCAACCGGTTCGCTGAAACGGCCACCCCAGGATTGATTGGTTGTCTGATCTTGGCTCATAGGTCGCGTTGGCTCACAAATTGAAAAGTTTGGCTGGCAAAGGCCGCTAGCATACCACTTCAGGCTTGCGTGATGGCGCCCCGCTGGCGGACACTTGGCTGATGAAGAATGGACTCTGGACACTGCTCAGCAAACCTTACGCGGGGGAAGATTTCTTCCTCCCGGATCTATGTTCCTCCATGGCGGTTTTCACTCTGGTGGTACTGGCTGAATTGCTGGTGCTGATTTGGGTGCTGGCGGTGCCTGCGGCAGACGGCTTCGATTGGCTGAGTCTGGCCATGGCCTCGCTGTTTGTGCAGTGGATTGTGCTGCTGTCGGCGGCACTGCTCTGCCGGCTGCGCGCCTCGATGCAGCGGCAGGCGCTGCTGCTGGCGCTGCTTATGTGTTTCGCCGTGGTAGTAGGGCTGACGCTGTTCTTCAGTGTCATGGCCGACTGGGTGCTGGATGCGGGGATGCTCGGCTATCCCGAATTGCATCCGGACCAGGTGCTCCGGCATGGACTGATTGCGCTGATCATGACCGGTTTGCTGCTGCGCTATTTCTACTTGCAGCAGCAATGGCAGCGCCAGCAGCAGGCCGAGCTCAAGGCACGGCTGCAATCGCTGCAGTCGCGCATTCGCCCGCATTTCCTGTTCAACAGTCTCAACAGCATTATCAGCCTGATTGGCAGTGCTCCAGACAAGGCCGAGAACGCCGTGTTGGACCTGGCGGACCTGTTCCGTGCCAACCTGGCCGAGGCGGATGGGGTCGCCACCTGGGAGGAGGAGCTGCGTCTTTGCCAGGGGTATCTGCGCATCGAGCAGTACCGCCTGGGTGAGCGCCTGAAGGTGCTCTGGCGGGTCGAGGGTCTGCCATGGCATGCACCGATCCCGCTGCTGACGCTACAGCCGCTGCTGGAAAATGCCATTCTGCATGGCCTGCAGCCGAGCCTCGGCGGGGGTGATATCCGGATTGACGGCAGTTGGCACCTGGGCCGTGTAGAACTACTGGTATCAAACAGTTGTCCACCCCTAGAGACTCTCCATCAAGGAGCGCGTATGGCCCTGGACAACACGCGGGCACGACTCATCGGGCTGTTCGGGCCGGAGGCGAAAGTCGAATCCTGGCGTGAAGATACGCGCTTCTTCAGCAGGCTGGTCTATCCTTATAAAAACCCGTCGCCCATTTTGCAGAGAAGTCATTAAGGCATGAAAGTACTGATCGCCGATGATGAGCCCCTGGCCAGAGAAAGACTGGCTCGATTGATTAATGCGTTGCCCGGCTATGAGTCCATGTTGGAGAGTGCCGCCAATGGCCAGGAAGCGCTGCAACTGGTAGCAGAGCAGCAGCCCGACATCGTGCTGCTGGATATTCGCATGCCCGGTATGGACGGTCTGCAGGCCGCGGCCAAGCTCTGCGATATGCCCGATGCCCCGGCGGTGATTTTCTGTACCGCACATGGAGATTATGCGCTGGATGCGTTTGCGGTCAGCGCTGTTGGCTATCTGCTCAAGCCGGTGCGCAGCGACGATCTGGCTGCCGCCCTGGCCAAGGCGCAGAAGCTCAATCGGGTCCAACTGTGCAGCCTGGGCCGTGTCAACGGTCCGGGCGATGCGGCGCACGCGCGCAGCCACATCAGCGCCCGCACGCGCAAGGGGGTCGAGCTGATCCCGATCGACGAGGTGCTCTATTTTATCGCCGATCACAAATATGTGACGCTGCGCCACACCGAGGGAGAAGTGCTGCTGGATGAGCCGCTGAAGGCGTTGGAAGATGAGTTCGGCGACTACTTTGTGCGCATCCACCGCAATGCCTTGGTCGCCCGGCATCGGATCGAACGACTGCAGCGCAGTTCGGTCGGTCACTTCCAGTTGCGTCTCAAGGGCTTGCCCGAAGAAACCCTGACCGTCAGCCGCCGTCATCTTCCTGGTTTACGCAAGCTCATGGATCAGCTGTGAGTCGCTCCTCCCTGATTAGGCCGGCGTCACAGACCCGCGTGGATGCCAGGCCGGGCATGGCGTATCATGTGGACTGGTTTTGAACGAGAATCCCATGAGCCGACATCTTCGAATCGCCACCCGCAAGAGCGCCCTGGCCCTATGGCAGGCCGAATACGTAAAGGCGCGCCTGGAACAACTGCACACTGGGCTGACCGTCAGCCTGGTCCCGATGGTCAGCCGCGGCGATCAGTTGCTCGACTCGCCGCTGGCCAAGATCGGCGGCAAGGGCTTGTTCGTCAAGGAGCTGGAAACGGCCATCCTCAATGACCAGGCCGACCTGGCTGTGCACTCCATGAAAGACGTGCCCATGGCCTTTCCGGAGGGCTTGGGTCTGTATGTGATTTGCGAGCGCGAAGACCCGCGTGACGCTTTTGTCTCCAATCATTTTGACCACGTGGACGACCTGCCCCAGGGCAGCGTAGTGGGGACCTCGAGTCTGCGCCGCCAGGCCCAGATCATGGCCCGCCGCCCGGACCTGACCGTGCGATTTCTGCGCGGCAACGTCAATACCCGTCTGGCCAAACTGGATGCGGGCGAGTACGACGCGATCATTCTCGCCGCGGCCGGCCTGATGCGTTTGGGCTTTGATCAGCGTATCCGCTATGCCATGCCGCCGGAAGAAAGCTTGCCGGCCGGTGGCCAGGGCGCAGTGGGGATTGAATGTCGTAGCGCCGATACCGAGCTGCATGCCCTGCTGGCACCGCTGAATGATGAAGACAGCGCACTGCGGGTGCGTGCCGAGCGGGCCTTGAATACGCATCTGAATGGTGGCTGTCAGGTGCCGATTGCCTGCTACGCCGAACGTGCAAATGGGCAACTGTGGTTGCGTGGCATGGTCGGTAATCCGGATGGGACGCTGTTGTTGACCGCCCAGGCTTCCGGGGCTGACTCCGCGCCGGAAGCCTTGGGTATCCGGGTCGCCGAGGAGCTGCTGGCGCAGGGTGCCCAGCAGATTCTGGATGCGGTTTATCAGGATGCTCAGCCGCAGTGACCGGTACGCTGCTGCTGACGCGTTCCGAGGCGGACAATCAGCGCCTGGCGCTGCAGCTGGGTGAACTCGGTGTGCGTACCCGCAGCATGCCTTTACTGCATATCGAGCCGCAGCCGGAAACGTCGAGTCAGCGTCAGTTGCTGTTGGATATCGATCGTTATCACGCAGTGATTGTGGTCAGCCCGGTGGCGGCGCGGCTCGGTTTGCAAAGGCTGGAGGATTATTGGCCGCAGATGCCGGTAGGTCTGGAGTGGTTTGCTGTGGGCCAGAGTAGTGCTGCGGTACTGCAAGCGGCCGGCTTGCCAGCGCAAGCCCCTGCCCAGGGTCAGGATTCAGAGGCATTGATGGACTCGGCGCGCTGGCAGGCACTGTTGCGCACTAGCCATCTCAGGGTGCTGATCTGGCGCGGGGTGGGTGGGCGCGAGTATCTTGCCGAGCAGATCCGCGATCGGGGTGGCCGGGTCGACTACCTGGAATTGTATCGCCGCTGCGCCGCAGAGAATCTGCCAAGCGCCCTGGCAGAGGCCGCTGACAGCGGAGTGACGGGGGTACTGGTGCTGAGCGTTCAGGCGCTTGAATACTGGCATCACGCCGCTGCCCAGCGCTGGCCTGAGCAGGCTGGCTGGCGTTGTTGGGTGCCTAGCCAGCGGGTCGCGGAGCGCGCAGCCGAGCTGGGCTGCAGGGACATAATAGTGTGTGACGGCGCCGACGACAGCGCCGTGATCAAAGCCGTGATGGCTCATCCGCTGACGTGACAAGGGGAATAGTGTGAAATCAACAGACCAGAACAACAACAGCGGCAAGGACGATCAGGATCCCCGTACGGCAAAGGCTGAGATGCCCTCGGCAAGCGAAGCTGATGCACCGCTGGCGCACAGCAAGCCGGATGCCAAGCCGGCCATCTCGGCAAATACCGCTACAAATAATCCTGCAAATACCTCGGCAAACGCCCAGGCGGAGCCGTCCAAGAGCGCTGATTCAACGCCGTCCGCCGCCGCCGCAGCGAATGCTCCCGGCGTGGATAAGCCCGGCAAGCCGGCAGCGCCGCTGAAAGACGCCGCACAGCCCCAATCGACCAGTGCGCCAGCCTCGTCCAGAAGCACACCGCCCGGCGGCACGCCGCCGAAGCCGCCCGCCAACGCCGCCGGTGGCGGGCGCGGCCTGTCGGTTTTGGCGTTATTGGTCGCGCTAGTCGCGCTCGGCTTGAGTGGCTGGCAATGGTACCAGGCCGACCAGCGTCAGGGTACTGAGGCGTCGTTGGGCGAACAACTGGCTCAGCTGCAGTCTGCCCAGCAGCAACAGGCGCAAGCCATCGAAACGCGACTGCAGGGCTTGCCCGACGCCAATGAGTGGCAGCAGGTTGAGCGCTTGAGCGCCGACCTGCAGCGCAGCCAGCAGGCCATCAGCCAACAACTGGAGGCCCTGCAAGGGGATGCCCAGTCCGACTGGAAACTGGCCGAGGCTGAATATCTGCTGCGTTTGGCCAGTCTGCGCTTGCTGGCTTCCCAGGATGTCCCTGCAGCGCGAGAACTGCTCTCCGCAGTAGACGGTATTCTGCGGGCCCAGCCGGACAGTGGCGTGTTTGCGGTGCGTGAGCAGCTGGCGCAGTTTCAGGCTGAGCTGAGCGCGCTGCCCGAGATCGATCGCTCCGGCATTTACCTGCGCCTGGCCGCGATGCGTGAGCAGGTCACACGTCTGGTGGCATTGCCGGTCCCGGCCTTTGATCCGGATGAAGTCAGTGTCGAAGAGGAATACGAAGACCGGCTGGCCAGACGCACTCGCGCCGAACGGGTGCTGATGCGCCTGGAGCGCTACGTACGAGTGGATTTCCAGCGTGGCAAGGTGATCACTCCGTTGTTGGATGAGGCTGAGCTGCAACGTGTGCAGCGTACCCTGCAACTGACCATGGAGCAGGCGCAGTGGGCTGCGTTGCGCGGCGAAGCCGAGGTGTATCAGGCCAGCCTGGAGCAGGCCAGCGGCATGCTGCGCCAGTACCTGGAAATGGAGAACCCTCAGGTTGAGGCCATGCTCGGCCAGCTTGACAGTCTGGCCGCGCAGGAGGTGAGCCTGTCTCCGCCGGATCTGTCGCCGCTGCAGCAAGGTCTGGCTGCCTACATCCAGAGCCGTCGCACGCCGGCGACGGCTAATGGGGAGGCCGGGCAATGAGCAAAAGTTATCTGGCCATTCTCGCCGTGCTGCTGGTCGCAGCGCTGCTGGGCATGGCGGTAGCCGAGG
>JAWOGT010000049.1:0-3324 GCA_046496585.1 Halopseudomonas sp. | reverse complement strand
CCCTCGGCCACCGGGATCGACTGCCAGTGCGCGTCGCCACTGAATACATCGGCGTAACGCTCGCGAAACATGCCGTCCTCGACCAGGGCCACCGCTTCGGCGATCTCCGCATTGCTCGGCCACAGGTCACGCAAGAACACCGGCTTGTTATCCTTGTCCAGGCCCAGCGGTTCTTCGGTCAGATTCATCCGCGTATTGCCGGCCAGCGCATAGGCGACCACCAGCGGCGGCGACGCCAGCCAGTTGGCTTTGACATGCTGATGCACGCGGCCTTCAAAGTTGCGGTTACCGGACAACACCGCCGAGACCACCAGATCATGTTCAGTGATCGCGTTGGCCACGGGCTCGAGCAAGGGTCCGGAGTTGCCGATGCAGGTGGTGCAGCCATAACCGACCAGGTTGAATCCGAGCTCGTCCAGGTACTCGGTCAGACCGGCCTTGAGCAAATAATCCGTGACCACCTTGGAGCCGGGTGCCAGCGAGGATTTTACCCATGGCTTGCGCTGCAGCCCGCGCTCAACCGCCTTTTTGGCCAGCAGACCGGCGGCCATCATCACGCTCGGGTTGGAGGTATTGGTGCACGAGGTAATTGCCGCGATCACCACCGCGCCATGGCTGAGCACATGCTTCTGGCCATCCAGCTCAATCTCCGCATCGCCGCTGGTGGAACCCACCGCGGTCCCGCCGCCGCCCTCGCCTTCCAGGCGCGACTGTTCGGTATCCACCGGGCGAATCTGCAAGCCGAGCAGTTCGTCAAAGGCCTTGTGCACATCCCCCAGCGCCACGCGATCCTGCGGCCGCCGCGGACCCGCCAGGCTGACCTCGACCTCACCCATATCCAGATGCATGCTGTCGGTAAACTCCGGCTCATGCCCGGCTTCGCGCCACATCCCTTGCGCCTTGCTGTACGCCTCCACGCGCGCCACCACCTCATCCGGGCGACCGGTCAGGCGCAGGTAACGCAGGGTTTCGTCATCGACCGGGAAGAAGCCGCAGGTGGCACCGTATTCCGGGGCCATATTGGCAATAGTCGCGCGGTCTGCCAGTGGCAGCTCGGCCAGGCCGTCGCCGTAGAATTCGACAAACTTGCCGACCACCCCCTTGGCGCGCAGCATCTGCGTGACGGTCAGCACCAGGTCGGTGGCGGTCAGGCCCTCGCGCAGCTTGCCGGTCAGCTTGAAGCCCACCACTTCCGGAATCAGCATCGACACCGGCTGGCCGAGCATCGCCGCCTCCGCTTCGATGCCGCCCACGCCCCAGCCCAACACGCCCAGACCGTTGATCATGGTGGTGTGCGAATCGGTACCCACCAGCGTATCCGGGTAGGCCCACAACTGGCCATCGACCTGGCTGGCCCAGACACTCTGACCGAGGTATTCGAGGTTCACCTGGTGACAGATACCGGTACCCGGCGGCACCACGCGGAAGTTATCGAAGGCCTTCTGGCCCCAGCGCAGGAACTCGTAACGCTCGCCGTTACGCTGCATTTCGATCTCGACGTTCTCTTCGAAAGCCTGCTCATCGGCGAAATGATCGACCATCACCGAGTGGTCGATGACCAGATCCACCGGCGACAGCGGGTTGATTCGCTGTGGATCGCCGCCGGACCGCGCCACCGCGTCACGCATCGCGGCCAGATCCACCACCGCCGGCACGCCGGTAAAGTCCTGCATCAGCACCCGGGCCGGGCGATACTGGATCTCCCGCTCGGAGCTGCGGGTCTTCAGCCAGTCCGCCATGGCCTGAATATCATCGCCAGTGACCGTCAGGCCGTCTTCATGGCGCAGCAGATTCTCCAGCAGCACCTTCAACGACACCGGCAACCGGCTCAGATCACCGAGCTGTTCTGCGGCCTTGGGCAGCGAATGATAGTGATAGGTAGTCTCGCCTACCTGCAGCGTCGTCCTGGTGCCCAGGCTGTTACCCGGGCTCTTGGCTTCAGACATTGCATAACCTCCGTTCATCCCACCGGCACCAAGCCGCTGGCGATCTTGATCTTGATATACTCCCCAGCCTAAAGGGCCAGTAACAATCACGCAAACGACCCTCAAGAAATCCAGGCCCGCGTCGATACCCAACAGCATAGCCAAAATAAGCCCGCACAGGGCTCAGCTCCAGCTCAGGAAATCCCACTATGCGCAACAACCAGCCCGTTACCCAGCGGGAACACACTTTCAACACCGACGTACGCTTGATCTCGACTACCGATCTCAAGGGCATGATCACCTACTGCAACGACGCCTTTGTCGCCGTCAGCGGCTATACGCACGCCGAACTGATCGGCAGCCCGCACAACATGGTGCGCCATCCGGACACGCCCGAAGCCGTGTTTGCCCACATGTGGGCCGATCTGAGCGCCGGCAAAGGCTGGATGGGCATCGTCAAGAACCGCTGCAAGAGCGGCGACCATTACTGGGTCAACGCCTACGTCACGCCGATCTGGGACAATGACAAGGCGATCGGCTACGAGTCGGTACGGGTCAAGACCACCGCCGGTCAGGTGCAACGCGCCGAGGCACTGTATAGACGGCTGAATAGCGGCAAAAGTGCCCTCAGCCGCAACTGGGGCGGCATAGTTGCCGATGTCCTGCCGGTGGTGGCGATTGCCGCCGCGGCCGGTGGCGCCGGCATGCTGTTCGGTAGCCTGGGCGTACTCATCGCTGCCGGCGCGGCGATTCCCGCCGGATTCGCCCTGCGCGCCTGGTACGACAGCCATCTGCAGCACATCCTCAAGGTCGCCGGCAACAGCATTACCGACCCGCTGCTGGCGACCATGTACACGCCCTACAAAGGCACACTCGGCCGACTGGAAATGGCCCTGCACAGCCAGCAGGCGCGCCTGCAGACCTGCCTGACCCGGGTGCTGGACAATGCCACGCACCTGACTCGCCAGGCCAGCGAAGCCAGCCAGCTGGCCAGTTCCAGCCACGAGGGCATCACCCAGCAGCGCATGGAAACCGACATGGTCGCCACCGCCATCAACGAAATGGCCTCGGCCACCCAGGAAGTGGCCGGCAACGTGCAGCGCACCGCCGAAGCCACCCGCGAAGCCAACCGCCTCGCGGTGCTGGGTAAATCCGTAGCCAGCAAGACCCGCGAGACCATCGAGATTCTCTCCGAGTCGGTCAGTTCCGCCGCCACGGTCTCCGCGCAACTGGCCAGCGATACCCAGGAAATCGGCAAGGTGGTGGATGTGATCAAGGGCATCGCCGACCAGACCAATCTGCTCGCCCTGAATGCCGCCATCGAAGCGGCGCGGGCCGGTGAACAGGGCCGCGGGTTTGCCGTGGTCGCTGATGAAGTCAGAGCGCTGGCCAGCCGCAC
>JAWOGT010000019.1:0-21880 GCA_046496585.1 Halopseudomonas sp. | reverse complement strand
CGTCCAGCACCAGGTAGCCGTCGTACTCGTTGGTGGTCAGGCCGGCCGGGTTGGCGCCCATGCTGCCGGAGTTCATGAAGTTGCCGCGCAGCAGCGCGCCGTCGCTGTTCAACGTCACCCTGACCATCGACGGCGCGCTGTGCCATGGAGCCCATCTTTGAGACCACATTATCCATGGAACCTGCCCGCTGTACCAGCGCGCCCGCGCAGGCGCCGCCGGCTACCAGCCAGTAGGAAGGTACCCCGCGCAGCTGTTCCATGCGACGATGACCCACACCTTCGAGCGCTTCGCGCTGGGCACAGAGCGTAGCGTCGAGCTTTTGAATTTCAAGCACTTGGTCTTTGCGTGCCATCTTCGGACTCCTTCAACTCGGCACTCTCCGTTTTCGTCGATGCCGCCCTGTTTGTTATGGCGCGCAGGTTGCGCTTGGTCGCAGGCAAAGCCAGGCTTTGCTTGAATTTCTTGATGGCTTTGACCAGCAGCAACATCGCCAGCAACTGAATGCCCAGGAATACCAGCAAAGCCAGCGTCACCGACGCCAGCTGTTCATATGCCAGCCAGGACAACAGAACCGACAGACCCAGCCAGGCAATGGACGCCAACGACAGCAAAGCCAGGCCGGAGACCAGAAGCCGGCCCGTATCGGCACCGGCCAACTTGAGTTCGGCGCTGAGCAGCTTGCCAAAGGTACCGGCCGTCGCTTTCGCCTGCCTGCCCAACTCGACCCAGTCATGCAACGCGTCCTGCCCAGCGGCGCCAGCAGCCTGCTCCGGCTCGCCCTGAGGCTGGCCGGAGTCGGTTTGCTCAACCATGCCGATTACTTCCGAGACAGCAACTGGGAGACCAGGAAGCCCGCAGCAAATGCAATACCGACAGTAACCAGCGGCTTCTCATCCATAAAGTGCGAAGCATCTTTGCTCAACTCCTGCGCCTTGCCTTTACCCTTGAGCATTTGTTCAACGGCATCATTCTTCAGGTCGACGCCGGCTGATTCGGCAGCGTGCTTGAAGTGATTCTTGGCTTCGATCAACTTGGTGTAGGCCGACAGCACCGCCTCTTTACCCGTATCAATTTCCTGCTGCAGTACCTTGCTATCTGTAACCATAGTCATGTGTTTCTCCTTCCTGTAAGTGAACATGCGCCCGCAATCCCAGATGGGACAGAGTGGTTGATTTACGCGCAAAGGTCTATAAAAAAGCCGTCTACACTAGTGCTGTAGCCAATTCGACAAGCTTATGCCAAGAGTGTATGACAGGGTATTCGCCCAGGCGAAACCAGCCCCCCGTCTTTGCACCCTGCGGGTAAACAACCCATCCTGATAGTTATCAAGACAGTACATAGTTACCAGACAGCAACAAACTGACATAAGTTCGACAAATGCAATCAATCCTAGAATATTCAACCTGTGGAGACAGACCTATGGGCACGCAGCAAACCGAATTCGATATTATCGTTTATGGCGCCACCGGCTTTACCGGACGCCTGGTCGCCGAGTACCTGAGCCAGGAATATGCCGCAGACCAGAACCTGCGTTGGGCGATGGCCGGGCGCAGCGCGGAAAAGCTCGCTGCGGTACGGGACGAGATCGGCGCCCCTGCGGATATCCCACTGGTGGTCGCCGATACGCAAGATCCAGCGAGCATTGCCGCCATGGTCAAACGTACCAAGCTGGTGCTGACTACCGTCGGCCCCTATCAGCTTTACGGCGCGGAACTGGTCGCCGCCTGTGCAGCCAATGGCACTGATTACGTCGATCTGTGCGGCGAGCCGGCGTGGATGCGGCAGATGATCGATGCGCATGCCGCAACCGCCGAAAAAAGCGGCGCACGCATTGTATTTTCCTGCGGTTTTGACTCCATTCCCTTCGATCTTGGGGTCTACTTCCTGCAGCAGGAAGCGCAGAAGCAACTCGGTGGCCCGCTGCCCAGGATCAAAGGCCGCGTACGTAAAATGAAGGGCACCTTCTCCGGCGGCACCGCCGCCAGCCTCAAGGCAACCATGCTTGCCGCCAAGCAGAATCCGGAAATTCTGCAATTGCTCGGCAATCATTTTGCCCTGACTCCGGGCTTCACTGGCCCGGAGCAACCGCCAGCCAGTAAACCGGAATACGACGAAGCCCTCGGCACCTGGGCAGCGCCGTTTATCATGGCGGCGATCAATACCCGCAACATCCACCGCTCCAACGCGCTACTGGGTCACGCTTACGGCAAAGATTTCGTCTACGACGAAATGCTTCTGACCGGGCCTGGCGACAAGGGCAAGGCGATGGCCGAAGAGGTAGCCGCAGACCGCTCACTGTCCAGCGACAGCGCGCCCAAACCCGGAGAAGGGCCGAGCAAGGAAGAGCGTGAAAGCGGCTTTTACGACGTGCTGTTTATCGGGGAAAAAGACGGCAAGACGCTGATGGCCAGTGTCTCCGGGCAGAAGGATCCAGGCTATGGCTCAACCTCGCGGATGATTGCCGAAAGTGCCATCTGTCTGGTGCGCGATGCGACCGATACCGCTGGCGGAATCTGGACCACGGCGCCGGCGATGGGTGACCAGCTGATCAAACGACTGGTCGAGCATGCGGGGTTGACGTTCAAGCTGGAGAGTTGATTTTGCACTAAGCCCTATTGCGGCCCGACGGCCGCAATAGGGCTGTACCTGAAGGCCCCCTCAGGGCCCACCGACCAGCCAATCCATACGGAAACCTCCAGGCCCGGACTGGGCCAGCGTATCTGCCAACCAGGGCAACACTCCCTCCAGCTCCTCCCACAACGGCCACGGCGGATTGACCAACATCAACCCGGATCCGTTCAGGCCCAGCGCATTATCAGCCGGGCGCACATTCAGCTCGACGCGCAGTACCTTGGGCAGTCCCGAGCCAGCCACCTGCCGGTAGAAATCGCGCAGCAGCCGCTCGTCCTTGATCGGATACCAGAGCATGATCATGGTCTGGCGCATACGTTGGATACCGATCTGCATGGTAGTCAGACAACGAGTGAGCTCATCGGCTTGTTCAAAAGGCGGATCCAGCAGCCAGAGCGCGCGTTTCTCAGCTACTGGCAAAAACGCCTTGGCCAGCTCATAGCCATCGCGCTGATGCACCGCTACGTCCGGCGCGCCGGAAAAGTGCGCGCTCAGGGTAGCGGCATCCTCCGGATGCAGTTCGCTGAGGATCATCCGATCCTGCGGGCGCAAGGTGTCGGCGATCAACTGCGGCGAGCCCGGGTAATAACGCAAGCGGCCATCCGGATTATGCCTGGCGACCACCTGGCAATAGTCCTGGATCATTTCGGGCAGGTCATCACGTCCCCATAGCCGGGCAATACCGTCGAGATACTCACCGGTCTTGCCCGCCGCCTCGGCGTTCAGATCATACATCGCCGTGCCGGCGTGGCTGTCCAGGTAGCAGAAAGGCGTGTCCTTGCGTTGCAGCAACTGCGCCATACGCAGCAGGATGGCGTGCTTGAACACATCGGCGTGATTGCCGGCATGGTAACTGTGGCGATAATTCATGGCAGGTTCCGTTCTGGGGTCGGCGGCATTCTAGGGGCACGCCTGCAGCAGCTCAAGCCTGCTGGCTGGTGGGCGTGACCCGCAGCACTTCCTCGATGGTAGTCAAACCGGCGGCGACTTTCTGCGCGCCGGACAATCGCAGGCTGTGCATACCCTGCTTGTAAGCCTGACGACGCAGGGCATTAAGGTCGATATCGGCCTGTACCAGCGGTTTGACGCTGTCATCGAGCAGCATCAGCTCGTACACCCCCGCGCGGCCACGGTAACCGGTATCCCGGCACTCGGGGCAGCCGACCGGGCGCTGGGCCTGGGTCGGCAGCGGCGCATTCCACGGTTTGGTCAGCTCGCGCCAGGCTTCTTCATCTACCGGCGCCGGCGCCTTGCAATGCGGGCACAGGGTGCGCACCAGCCGCTGGGCCATGACGCCAAGCACCGTCGCCTTGATCAGGTAAGCCGGCACACCCAGCTCGATCAGCCGGCTGACCGAGCTGGGTGCGTCATTGGTGTGCAAGGTCGAGAGCACCAGGTGCCCGGTGAGCGCAGCCTGGATGGCCATTTCAGCGGTTTCCAGGTCGCGTATCTCGCCGACCATGATGATATCCGGATCCTGGCGCATCAGTGCGCGCACCCCTCCGGCGAAATCCAGCTCGATATTGTGCTGCACCTGCATTTGATTGAAGCTGTCTTCGACCATCTCGATCGGATCTTCAATGGTGCAGACGTTCACCTGCGGCGTGGCCAGTTGCTTGAGCGTGGTGTACAGCGTGGTGGTCTTGCCGGAGCCGGTCGGGCCAGTGACCAGCACGATGCCGTTGGGCTGATGGACCATGGCTTGCCAGCGGCGCTGGTCTTCAGCGGAGAAGCCCAGTTGATCGAAGCTGCGCAGCAGCACATCCGGGTCGAAAATCCGCATGACCATTTTTTCGCCAAAGGCCGTCGGCAAGGTCGACAGGCGCAACTCGATCTCGTTGCCCTGCGGCGACTTGGTCTTGATCCGTCCGTCCTGCGGTTTGCGTTTTTCCGCAACGTTCATGCGCCCGAGGGTCTTCAGGCGGCTGACCACGGCAATCGCTACCTGCAACGGAAACTGATACACCGTATGCAGCACACCATCAATGCGAAAGCGCACACTACCGGACTCGCGGCGCGGTTCGATATGAATATCACTGGCGCGTTGCTCGAAGGCATATTGAAACAGCCAGTCAACGATATTGACCACATGCGCGTCGTTGGCATCCGGCTCCTGGCCCATACTGCCGAGATTCAGCAACTGCTCGAAGTTGCCGATCGCGCTGCTTTTCTGGTCACTGGCAGTGGCGCCGGTGACTGACCGGGCGAGACGATAAAACTCCACCGAATAACGCTGAATATCGGCCGGATTAGCGACCACGCGCTTGATCTCGCGCTTGAGCACATGCACCAGGTTGGCTTCCCAACTACTGACAAACGGCTGGGCGCTGGCAATGACCACTTCGCGCTCATTGAGCTCCAGTGCGAGGATCCGGTGGCGCTGGGCGAAGGCAAAGGACATCAGCGGGATCACTGTGGCGACATTGATCTTCAACGGGTCGATGCGATAGAAGGGTTGATCGGCTTCCAGCGCCAGCCAGCGACTCAGCGAATCCAGATCGAGCTTCTTGCCAGGGCGGCTGAGATCGTCGGGCGTTTGCCCGGCGATAAATTCCAACGGATGCAGCTTGGCCGTTTCGCCCGTCGCGGCGCGGCGCAGCAGACTCAACTGCTCGGCCGTCTCCTGGGTCAGGCGCCCCTGCTCTACCAGCCCATTGAGCAGATCGGCCAAATCCAGCAGCCGGTCACTGCCCGGTAACGCCAGGTCAGCCAGCTTTCTCATGCAGTTCCTCCGTGCGGTCGATCATCGCAAACAGATTAGCCCGATCAGCCGTTCAATTCGCGCCAGGCATTGAGCTTGCGTAGCCGCTGACCCTGTTTGCGCAGTGCGTCCATCAGCAACGGGCGCTGCTCCTCTTCGACCATGGGGTACTGCTCGAGCAAGGCCTGCAATTTGTTCAGCTCACCGAACAGCCGGTCCGGCTCGGGCACCTGCAGAAAGCCGCGAAAACCGGAGAGCAAATAATACAGCCGTGCCAGTCGGGGCTGTTGATCCATCCAGATACTGACCGCCGAGTCAGGATCATTGGTGTGCGGCACCTTGAGCTCCTGGATCTCCTTGGCAACGGCGGCCAGCAACCAGCGCGGCAACGTCATTGCGCCGATTCGCTGACCTTTGGGCGGACGGTTCAATGTCCAGGCCTGGCGCTGCAACCACAGCGCCAGGCCGATAAACAGCTGGCCCCAAGCGGGATCATTGATCGCCTGGGCAAACACCTTGACGGCCTGCTCGCGCGCCTGCTGACCATGCTCATCATCCGCCCAGCCCGCCAGCACCAGCGGCTTGAACTGGCCAAGCAGTGCATCCATTGGTTGCACGAACGCCTGTACCGACGAGCGCGGCAGAGCCAGATCATACACGCCAAAGGAGGCACGCAACGCGGTCAGGGTCACGGTCAACTCACGGAATAACCGCCACTGCCCGGCATGCCGATATTGCTCTGCCAGGCGCTGACTGTGGCCAAGCAGTTGCATGCCCGACGCCGTGATGACCTCATCCACCGTGCTTTCGGCTTGCCAGCCACCGGCATGCAGGCGCAGATCGTAACTGGCCGCGTCGAACAACCGGTAACCCCGTTCGGCCTTACTGATATCACAGGGCATCAACGGCAGGTCAGCACTCAGCTCCAGCGCCATTTCCAGCAGGGCCGCCGCCGGTCCTGTGCGGATTTCGAGTTCTATTTCACTGATGATTTCCTGCGCTTGGCCAGCCAGTACCCGGCCTTGGTCCAGCGCCGCTTCGACCTCCACGGCCTGACCCTCGCGCTGCCACACCAGCATCACCTTGGTGCGCTCGAAGTCGGTGGTGAAGATCGGCTGCAGCAGGTTTTTATCCAGGCCCGCCAGGGCATCTGGCCAGCACGTGTCATCCAGCAGCGCCCGATCGAGTTCCGGCTGCTGCAGAGGCCAGTCCCATTCGTTGCGTTCTGACAACCCGGCGACGCTATGCCCCCGACTCTTCAAGGTCTGGATGAACTGATCGCCATCCCGGCGTACCCGCAGGGCCACCTTGGCGGCCGCCAGATCCCGGGCCGGGGTATCGAAATACTGGTTGTACAGCGTGCCTGTCTGCCACTGCCCCTGCTGGCGCGCCTGAACCAGCGGGTGCGCCTGCACTGCGGCCAGGGTTTCGGGCGTGGCACGTAACTTGATTTCGGTTTCTTTGACCATGAAGAACTCTCGCCTCAGCCAGGCTGCCGTTCGGGCTTGGCCTGACGTAAAATGACTGAATTGTGAACGTTGCGTGTCGTTTTGATGACGCACAGGTATTCAGCGCCTATAATTCGCCGCTCGAACCCGCCCGGAGGTCCTATGCCCAACAATCCCTTTCTCAACCTGTTCGGTCGTTCACCCATAGGGCCCATGCAGCAGCATATTGGCAAAGCCTATGAATGTGCGGCGCAACTGGTGCCGTTTATCGATGCGGTGGTTGCCAACGATTGGGTAGAGGCAGAGCGTTTGCAACTGCAAATCTCCCAACTGGAACGCGACGCCGACAAACTGAAGAAGGATGTGCGGATTCACCTGCCGAAAAGCCTGTTCCTGCCGGTGCCCCGTTCGGACCTGCTGGAGCTGCTCAGTGTACAGGACAAAGTCGCCAATCGGGCCAAGGATATAGCCGGGCTCATGCTCGGCCGGCAGATGGCTATTCCCGAGCCGCTACAGGACTCGTTCAAGTTTTTTGTACAACGTTCAGTGGACGCTGCAGCCCAGGCGCTGAAAGCCATGAATGAGCTGGACGAGTTGCTGGCAACCGGCTTTTCTGGCCGGGAAGTCACGCTGGTGGAAAACCTGATCGAGGAACTCGATCGCATCGAACACGATACCGACACGCTGCAAATCACCCTGCGCGCTGATCTGTTCAAGCTGGAACAGGACCTACCGCCGATCAATGTCATGTTCCTGTATCAGATCATCGAATGGATCGGTGACGTGGCAGATCGTGCGCAACGCGTAGGCAATCGCCTGGAACAACTCATGGCCCGCTAGAGGCCAGCGTTTACCGCTTCAAAATGCACCCAAACCGAGTATTGTCACCATGACCCTGATTGCAGAATACGGCACGATCCTGCTGATACTGGCCTGCCTTTTCGGTTTCTTCATGGCCTGGGGCATCGGCGCCAATGATGTCGCCAATGCCATGGGTACCTCCGTCGGCTCCCGGGCCCTGACCATCAAGCAGGCGATTCTGATCGCCATCGTTTTCGAATTCCTCGGCGCCTATCTGGCTGGCGGCTCGGTGACCCAGACCATCCGGAGCGGCATTATCGATTCGACGATGATCAGCCCCGATCAGATGGTCTTCGGCATGCTTGCCTCTCTTTTGGCTGCCGGCACCTGGTTGTTGATTGCCTCGATGAAAGGCTGGCCGGTATCCACCACCCATTCGATCATTGGCGCGGTCATCGGTTTTGGTGCGGTCGGCGTGTCCATGGAAGCGGTCAACTGGGGTGGTGTAGCACCTATCGTTGCCAGCTGGGTTATTTCACCCACGCTCTCCGGCTTCGTCGCCTTTCTGGTATTCATGAGCGTACACAAGCTGATTCTGGATACCGAAAAACCCTTCGAGAACGCTAAGAAGTACGTACCGTTCTACATGTTTGCTGTCGGGTTCTTCGTTACCCTGATGACAGTGACCAAGGGGCTGAAGCATGTGGGGCTGGATTTCAGCCCGCTGCAGAGCTTTGGCCTGGCGGTGGTCATTGGCCTGCTGGTGACGGCTCTGGGCATCGTATTGCTGACCCGCGTCAAGGCCGACCCGGAAGCGGACAAAGATTACCACTTTGCCAGCGTGGAGAAGGTTTTCGCCGTGCTGATGATCTTCACCGCCTGCTCCATGGCCTTCGCCCACGGTTCCAACGATGTGGCCAACGCTGTCGGCCCGCTGGCAGCCATTGTCGGTGTATTGCAGACCGGTGACGTCATCGCCCAGTCGCCGGTGCCTGGCTGGGTGCTGCTGATCGGCGGTATCGGCATTGTCATCGGTCTGGCCACTTACGGTTACCGGGTGATTGCTACCATCGGCCGGCATATCACCGAGCTGACGCCGAGCCGCGGTTTTGCTGCCGAACTGGCTACCGCGATCACCGTGGTTGGCGCTTCCGGCGCGGGTCTGCCGATCTCCACTACCCATACTCTGGTAGGAGCGGTGCTGGGCGTCGGCATTGCCCGCGGTATTGGCGCGCTGAATCTGCGCGTGATTGGCACCATCTTCAGCTCCTGGCTGATCACCCTGCCAGCCGGCGCCGGCTTCTCGATTGCGTATTTCTTTATCCTCACCTGGATTTTCGGCTGACGCTGACTATCTGGCGGCGTAAGCTGAGCCGACCGCTTACGCCGCCAGGAGTCTTCAATGGCCATCCCTTCCCTCAGGGCGCAATTCGACGCGCTGCTCCAAGCCCCCTCCATCAGTTGTACCCAGGCCGATATGGATCAATCCAACCTGGGCGTGGTCAATCTGTTGGCTGCATGGCTGGGTGAGCTGGGTTTCAACTGCACTATTCAGGACATCCCGAATGAGCCGGGCAAGGCCAATCTGATTGCCATTCTCGGCTCTGGCCCCGGCGGGCTGGTGCTGGCCGGACACACCGATACCGTCCCCTGCAACCCGGAGCGCTGGCAGCATGACCCGTTCAAGCTGACCGAAGCAGACGGCCGTTGGTATGGGCTGGGTAGCTGCGACATGAAGGGCTTCTTTCCGCTGGTGATCGAAGCGCTCAAGGTGTACACCGAGCGGCCATTCAAGCAGCCGCTGATCATTCTCGCCACCGCCGACGAGGAAAGCTCGATGAGTGGCGCCCAAGCCCTGGTCGCCAGTGATCTGTTCCACGCCCGGCATGCGGTGATCGGCGAGCCGACCGGCCTAAAACCGATCCGCGTACACAAGGGCATCATGATGGAGCGGGTCGATATCACCGGCCAGGCTGGCCATTCATCCGACCCGTCGCTGGGCCGCAATGCAATGGAAGCCATGCACCTGGTGATCAGCGACCTGCTGGCGCTGCGCGCAGAATGGCAAAAGCGCTGGACCAGCCCGCTGTTCGCGGTGCCCACGCCGACCCTGAATCTGGGCTGTATTCACGGCGGCGACAACCCGAACCGGATCTGCGCCAAGTGCGCGCTGGAATTCGACATTCGCCCGTTACCCGGCATGGATCCGGACGCGCTACGTGCCGATATCAACGCGCGACTGCAGATCATCGCCGTCGAGCGCCAGGTCGAGATCAGCTTCAGACCGCTGTTTCCCGGTGTGCCGCCGCTGGACACCCCGGCCGAGGCGGCGATCGTCAAAGCCTGCGAACAACTGACCGGCTACAGCGCCGGCAGTGTGGCCTTTGCCACCGAGGGTCCGTACCTGAATCAGATCGGCCTGCAGACACTGATCCTCGGCCCCGGCGATATCGACCAGGCCCACCAGCCCGACGAGTACCTGGCGATGGACCGGATCGACCCGACGGTGAAGCTACTGCGCGGCCTGATCGAGAAGTTCTGCCTGTAAGCGGATCGACGATCAGCGGAACGGCGGCTCGTCAAAGCTGCGCAGCTTGCGTGAATGTAGGGCGTTGAGCTGACTGCGCAGCAGATCCAGTGCGGCGATGCCGATATGCAGGTGCTGGGTCACCGCGCGTTCATAGAAGGCGCCTGCCGCACCCGGCAGTTTGATCTCGCTGTGCAGCGGTTTATCCGAGACGCACAACAGCGTGCCGTAAGGCACGCGCAGGCGATACCCCTGTGCGGCGATGGTGCCGCTCTCCATATCCACGGCAATGGCCCGGGCCTGGTTGATCAGCGGCCGCTCCTGCGCCCAGCGCAGCTCCCAGTTGCGATCATCGTAGGTCAGTACGGTGCCGGTGCGCAGGCGCCGTTTCAGATCATCACCGCGCTCGCCGGTGACCAGCGCCGCCGCCTCTTGCAAAGCCAGCTGTACCTCTGCCAACGCCGGCAACGGAATATTCGGTGGCAGTACCCGATCGAGAATGCCATCGCGGCGCATATAGGCATGCGCCAGCACGTAGTCGCCAATGCTCTGCGACTGGCGCAGCCCGCCGCAGTGACCGATCATCAGCCAGCAATGCGGGCGCAGCACCGCCAGATGGTCGGTAATGTTTTTCGCATTCGACGGCCCGACGCCAATATTGACCAGCGTCACGCCGTCACGGTCATTGGCTTGCAAGTGGTAGGCCGGCATCTGGTAGCGGTGCCAGACCACGGTATCGACCAGCGCCTGCATCTGCTCGGCGCTCATGCTCCGCTCGATAATGATATTGCCGGGCATGATCATGCGCTGGAAGCGCGAGTCACCCTGCAGCATATCCAGCCCGTGACGGACAAACTGGTCGACGTAGCGGTGGTAATTGGTCAGCAGGATCCACGGCTGCACATGGCGCCAGTCGCTGCCGGTGTAATGCACCAGACGGCGCAGCGAGAAATCCACCCGCGCGGCATCGAACAGCGCCAGCGGCATGGGGTCAAGCTGCTCCCAATCCAGCAAGCCATCCACCGTGCCATCGGTGACTGCCGACAGATCGGTGCTGGGAAACACCCGCGCCAGCTCACCGGCAGTCACCCCAGAACCCGCCAGCTCATCGCCCTGCTCCACCACATAGGGATAGGGGATCGCCTGCTCGCTCAAGCCCACGTCGATCTGCACGGTGAAATCGGTCATCAACGGCCGCAGCTGCTCCAGCAGATAAGCGCGAAACGCCTCGGGATGGGTCACGGTGACGCTATAGGTGCCAGGCACCTGCACCTTGGCGTAGGCGCGCACGCTGGGCGGCACGTCCTCCTGGCAACGGTAGGTCAGGCGCAGCTCCGGATAGCGGTACAGGGCCAACTGTTCGGCGTCGGGCCGGGTACGATCCTTGAGATAGGCTCGCAATGCCAGCCCCAGTGCGTCGGTCGCCTTCCGGTACAAGGCAGCCAGGCGCTCGACAGCCTGTTCCGGGCTGCTGACGGTAACAAAGGGGACGGGGCGCTCGATTGAATCAGGACTCACAGGACTCTCTCATTAATTTGGCTCATGGCGTTGGCTGTTGTTGATGGAACATGGCTTATCTTGCCTGTAATGGCAACGATCGGCATAGTCCTGCTGACAGCGAATGCAATCAGCGCTTGAAGCGGATCCGGCAAAGTCCCTAAACTGCTGTTTTGCCCGGACTGCCAACCATGATCGACTACGTCAACTGGTTCCGCCACTCGACGCCCTATATCAATACCCACCGTGATTGCACCTTTGTAGTGCTGCTGCCGGGTGAAGCACTGGCGCACGCCAATTTCGGCAATATCGTCCACGACATCATGCTGCTCAACAGCCTGGGTGTGCGACTGGTGCTGGTGCATGGCTCACGTCCGCAGATCGAGGAGCGGCAGAACGCCCGCGGCATCAGCTCGCATTATCACAATGACCTGCGCATTACTGACAGCGATACCCTGGGCTGCGTAATGGATGCGGTTGGCAGCCTGCGCATCGCCATCGAGGCGCAATTGTGCACCGCGCCCTCCGCTTCGGGCCAGGGGTCCAGGCTGCGCGTAGTGAGTGGCAATTTCGTCACGGCCAAGCCCATCGGCGTGGTCGACGGCGTGGACTTTCATCACACCGGTGAAGTGCGGCGCATTGATCGCAAGGCGATCAGCCGGCATCTGGACGACCAGTCCATCGTCTTGCTCTCGTCGATGGGCTATTCGCCCACCGGGGAAGTATTCAATCTGGCCTGTGAAGACGTGGCTACCAGCACCGCTGCTGCACTCGAAGCCGACAAGCTGATCCTATTCGGCCCGGATGCCGGCATCTTCAATGCCGAGGGCCAGTTGTTGCGCGAGCTCAAACCGACCCGCGCCCAACCGCTGCTCAATAGTCTTGGCAACAGCCTGCCCGGCTCACTGCTGGCGGCCGCCTGCAAGGCCAGCGACAAGGGCGTAAGGCGCAGCCATATCGTCAGTTTCTGCGACGATGGCGCCTTGCTGACCGAACTCTTCACCCGTGATGGCGGCGGCACCCTGGTTACCCAGGAAGCCTTCGAGCAGATCCGCACGGCGACCATTGACGACGTCGGCGGCCTGATCGAGCTGCTGCGCCCGCTGGAAGAAGCGGGCATCCTGGTGCGCCGCTCGCGCGAGGTGCTGGAAACCGAAATCGGCCAATTCACCCTGATCGAACGCGACACCATGATCATCGGCTGCGCCGCCCTTTATCCGCTCGACGACTCCAGCGCCGCCGAACTCGCCTGCGTGGCCATCGACCCGAATTATCGCCATGGCGGGCGCGGTGACCAGCTGCTCGCGCATATCGAATCCCAGGCCCGAATGATGAAACTGGACACCCTGTTCGTGCTCACCACGCGCACGGCGCACTGGTTTCGTGAACGGGGCTTCGTACCCAGTACAGTGGAGCGCCTGCCGGCCAAACGCGCCTCGCTGTACAACTATCAGCGTAACTCCAAGGTCTTCGAAAAAACCCTTTAGGCCGGTTTATCTGCCTACCCCGCGCCGCCATCTGCCGGGGCAGGCTGCAGGCCTGCCGCCAACTTGATATGCTTGGCCGATTGCAACGCACAACGAGATCATCCCCATGCCCGATTACCGCTCAAAAACATCCACCTTTGGCCGCAACATGGCTGGCGCCCGCGCGCTGTGGCGCGCCACCGGCATGAAGGACGAGGATTTCAAAAAACCCATCATTGCGGTGGCCAACTCCTTTACCCAGTTCGTACCCGGCCATGTGCACCTGAAGGATATGGGCCAACTGGTTGCCCGCGAAATCGAGCGCGCCGGTGGCGTGGCCAAGGAATTCAACACCATTGCGGTGGACGACGGTATCGCCATGGGCCACGACGGCATGCTCTATTCCCTGCCCTCGCGCGAGATCATTGCCGACTCGGTGGAGTACATGGTCAACGCCCACTGCGCTGATGCGATCGTGTGCATCTCCAACTGCGACAAGATCACCCCCGGCATGCTCATGGCCGCGCTGCGCCTGAATGTGCCGGTGGTGTTTGTCTCCGGTGGCCCGATGGAAGCCGGCAAAACCAAGCTGGCCAGCCACGGCCTGGACCTGGTTGACGCCATGGTCGTCGCTGCGGATGAAAACAACTCCGACGAAATGGTCGCCGAATACGAGCGCTCAGCCTGCCCGACCTGCGGCTCGTGCTCAGGCATGTTTACCGCCAACTCGATGAACTGCCTGACCGAAGCTCTGGGCCTGGCCCTGCCCGGCAATGGCTCGATGTTGGCCACCCACAGCGACCGCGAGCAATTGTTCCTGCGTGCTGGCCGCACTATCGTCGAGCTGTGCAAGCGCTATTACACCGACGGGGATGAGAGCGTGCTGCCGCGCAATATCGCCAACGTCAAGGCGTTCGAAAATGCCATGACACTGGACATCGCCATGGGCGGCTCGACCAATACCATTCTGCATTTGCTCGCCGCCGCGCAGGAAGGTGAAATTGATTTTGATCTGCGCGATATCGACCGCCTGTCGCGCAAGGTGCCGCAGCTGTGCAAGGTGGCGCCGAATATCCAGAAGTACCATATGGAAGACGTGCACCGCGCCGGCGGCATTTTCAGCATCCTCGGTTCGCTGGCCCGGGGCGGCTTGTTGCACACGGACCTGCCAACGGTGCACAGCCCGAGTCTTGAACAGGGCATCGCCGAATGGGATATCACCCAGACCAATGACGAAGCGGTGCATACCTTCTTCAAGGCCGGCCCGGCCGGCATTCCAACCCAGACCGCGTTCAGTCAGTCGACCCGCTGGGACACCCTGGACCTGGACCGCGAACAGGGCTGCATCCGCAGCGTCGAGCATGCCTATTCCGCCGAAGGCGGTTTGGCGGTGCTTTACGGCAATATCGCCGAGGACGGTTGCGTAGTGAAAACCGCCGGCGTGGATGAGTCCATCCATATATTTGAAGGCAACGCCAAGATTTACGAAAGCCAGGACACCGCAGTCAAAGGCATTCTGGCCGACGAAGTGCAAGCCGGCGATATCGTCATCATCCGCTATGAAGGCCCCAAGGGTGGCCCCGGCATGCAGGAAATGCTCTACCCAACCAGTTATCTGAAATCCAAAGGGTTGGGCAAAGACTGCGCCTTGCTGACCGATGGCCGCTTCTCCGGCGGCACTTCAGGCCTGTCCATAGGCCATGCTTCGCCTGAAGCCGCCGCTGGCGGCGCTATCGGGCTGGTGCGCGACGGTGACAAGGTGCTGATCGACATTCCCAACCGCCGCATCAATCTGCTGGTCAGTGATGAAGAGCTGTCGCAGCGGCGCCTTGAGCAGGACAAGACAGGCTGGAAGCCGGTTGAACTGCGGCCGCGCAAGGTCACTACGGCGCTGAAGGCCTATGCGTTGCTGGCCACCAGTGCTGACAAAGGTGCCGTGCGCGACAAGGCGATGCTCGACGGCTAAACAATACTCGGCGCTCGCTGGGCTCGGTACAGGGACGTACCGCCTCAGATCCACCCTCTTCACGACGTAAAAACGTCACATCCCGGCCGTGGCGGCCAGGATGTCAACTGAACGCCCTTTCCTGCCGTTTCTCTAACCACTGGTCGGACAAACTGGCCGTTTGCCACGCCCAGCTGCTATGCCTAATTGTGATGGCGTTAATATAATTGCACTTTGGGGCGCTACAGCGTGGCGCCCCTCTCTGCCGGGCATGGATTCCGATGGATACAATTGCGCACAAACTGCTGCTCGTTGAGATGGATCCGCGCAAACGCGAGCAGCTTCTCGTGTTCTGCCGCTCCGCACACGATGGCCCGCTGAATGTCGAGATCTGCACGCGACCCCAGGAAGCGGTCAACCGCCTGGCTAATGGCGAGTTCAGCGCCTGCCTGATGCCCAATGACTTGAGCCTGCTGCGTGAGGTGCGCCGCGTGGCCACCAATACGCTGTGCCTGCTGATCAGCGATGCCAGCGAGCCAGAGCACGACAGCCGGGCAATTCACGACGGCGCTGACGACATTCTGCTGCGCTCCGAACTGACCTCAGACGGGCTCAGACGGGCGTTGCAATATGCCGGCTTCCGCCGCCAGTCCGGGGGCAAGTTGGCGCAACAGGCCAAACAGGATCCACTCACCGGGCTGGGCAACCGCGCCATGCTCGAGGAAGAGCTTGATCGACTGCTGCTGCGCAGCAAGCGCAGCCACACGGCATTTGCCCTCCTGTACATCGACCTGGACTACTTCAAACAGATCAATGACAGCTTTGGTCACGGCCTGGGCGATCTGCTGCTGGCGGTCATCGCCAATCGGCTGCGCCGCAGCATGCGTGATCTGGACATGATCACGCGGGTTGGCGGTGATGAGTTTGTTGCCCTGTTGAACGACCTGCATGATCCCAACGACGCTGCGCTGATCGCCAGCAAGATCATTCATACGCTCAGCAAGCCGATCACCCTGAACGGTCATCATCTGCTGATTTCCGCCAGTGTCGGTATTGCCACGCATCCACAGCATGGCAGCAGCGCTGCTGAGCTGCTGAACAATGCTGACCAGGCCCTGTACCGGGCCAAGGCCGGCGGCCGTAATGGCTACAGCTTCTACAGCCCTGAAGAGGATGCGCAAACCCAGCATAATCTGGATATCGAACAGGGATTGCGCCATGGCCTGCTGGAGGGGCAGTTTCGTTTGCATTTCCAGCCCATTGTCGATGCCCGCAATGGCCACACCCATGCCTGGGAGGCCTTGTTGCGCTGGCAGCATCCCACCCTGGGATTGCTGACCCCCGATGCATTTATGCGCCTGGCCGAACACAGCGGCCTGATCTTGCCCATGGGTCAATGGGTGATTGGCAAGGCACTGGAGGGTGTGAAGAAATGGCGCAGCGCCGGAGTGGACTGCAGGCTGTCGATCAACCTGAGCGACCGCGAACTGAAGCAGCCGCGCTTTGCTGAGCAACTGCGGCAGCTGCTGACCCGAAGCAACGTGCCGGCGAATGTCATTCAGCTGGAACTGCGCGAGGATGCGCTGCTCAGGCACGCCAGCCAGGCAGAGAAACTCTGCAACTCCCTGGCAGCACTGGGCGTGGATATCTGGCTTGATCATTTTGGCGAAGAGTACGGCGCGATGAGCTATCTGGCCAGGCTACCGATCAAGGGTATCAAGCTGGACGCACAGAAGATGACCGACAATGGTGACTATGCCAGCTACCTGCGCAACTTGATCAGCCTGTCTCGCGGGATGGACAAGCAGGTCACTGCTATTAATGTGGAAAACGCCCAGTGCGCCGAGCAACTGTCCCGCTGGGGCGGCCATTACCTCCAGGGGTACTGGATAGGCAAGCCGCGCCCACTGGAAGATGTGCTCGGTCAGCCCCTGATTCTGTCCAAGACCTGATAGCGGTGCGCCGGGTAATCTGCAGCACCTGGCACACTGCGCTCTTCTACCAGCTGCCACTGCGCTGCATCGACGGCAGGAAACCAGGCGTCGCCCGCCGGTTCAGCCTCGACCAGCGTCAGGTAGAGCCGGTCTGCCCGCTCCAGCGTCTGGCGATACAGCGTCTCACCGCCAATCACCATGATTTCATCCACGCCATCCAGCAGTGCCTGGCGTCCCGCCTGCGCCAGCGCGGCGTCCACCGAGCCTTGCACCGAAGCGCCAGGCAGCTGTAAACCGCGTTGACCGGTTATGACGATATTGGTCCTGCCCGGCAAGGGCCGACCCAGCGAATCGAAGGTCTTGCGGCCCATGACGATGGGCTTGCCCCAGGTCATGCTGCGGAAGTATTTGAGGTCTTCAGGCAAGTGCCAGGGCAGCTGGTTATCACGACCTATCACGTGATTGAGGCCCATGGCCGCAATCAGGGCGATGCGCGGCAGGTTAGCCTGGATCATACCGCCACCGGTGCCTTGATATGCGGATGGGCTTGATAGCCCTCCAGGCTAAAGTCGGCAAAGGTAAAGGCAAACAGATCGTTCACCTGCGGGTTCAAGCGCATCTGCGGTAGCGGGTAGGGTTCTCTGGCCAGCTGCAGTTCCGTCTGTTCCAGATGATTGACGTACAAATGACAATCCCCACCAGTCCAGATAAATTCCCCTGGCTGCAATCCGCAGACCTGGGCGACCATCAGCGTCAACAGCGCATAGCTGGCGATATTGAACGGCACGCCAAGAAAGATATCGGCGGAGCGTTGATACAGCTGGCAACTCAGCTTGCCATCGGCCACATAAAACTGGAAGAGCGCGTGGCATGGCGGCAGGGCCATTTCATCCACCAAGGCCGGATTCCAGGCGGATACGATCAGCCGGCGGGAGTCCGGATTGCTGCGAATCATCTCCAGCACCTTGCTGATCTGATCGATCGACCCACCGTTGGGCGCTGGCCAGGAGCGCCACTGATAACCGTATACTGGCCCCAGATTACCGTCCTCGTCGGCCCAATCGTCCCAGATCGACACGCCATGTGCCTTCAGGTAGGCGATGTTGGTGTCGCCCTGAAGAAACCACAGCAGCTCGTGGACAATCGATTTCAAATGACATTTTTTGGTTGTGACCAGCGGAAAGCCTTCGGCCAGGTCGAAGCGCATCTGGTGGCCGAATACACTGTAAGTGCCCGTTCCGGTACGGTCACTTTTGAAGGTGCCGTGATCACGCACATGGCGCATCAGATCAAGATACTGTTTCACGCTTTACCCCTCCGTGTCGGTAAGCCCACGCCATCATCGCGGCGCCTATCAGAATCATCGGCAAGGAGAGTACCTGGCCCATGGTGACCCAGCCGAACGCCAGGTAGCCGAGATGCGCATCCGGCTCGCGAACAAATTCGGCGAGGAAGCGGAACACCCCGTAACCAATACCAAACAGACCGCTGACCGCCATGGTTGGCCTGGGCTTGGCAGAGTACAGCCAGAGAATGACAAACAGCGCTACACCCTCCATCGCGAACTGGTACAGCTGGGACGGATGCCGGGCCAGCTGCAGCGGATCGGTCGGAAACACCATGGCCCAGGGCACATCGGTGGCCTTGCCCCACAACTCGGCATTGATAAAGTTACCGATGCGCCCCGCACCCAGACCGATGGGAACCATGGGCGCAACAAAATCCATGACGTCGAAGAAGCGCTTGCCATTGCGCCGGGCAAACCAGCCGACCGCCAACAACACACCAAGCAAACCGCCGTGGAATGACATACCGCCCTTCCAGACCTGAAATATCAACGTCGGATCGTTGAGGTAGGATCCCAGGTCATAAAACAGGATATAGCCGACCCGGCCCCCGGCAATCACACCCAGCGCCACCCAGAACACCAGATCCGAGAGCTTCTCGCTATTCCAGGTCGGATCAAAGGCATTCACGCGCCGGCTGGCCAACCACCAGGCGCCACCAATACCGATCAGGTACATCAATCCATACCAGTGGATCTGAATAGGTCCGAGTGACAAAGCCACCGGATCAATCTGCGGATAAACCAGCATTAACGCTCCCTACATTAAAAAATTGATGCCCACACCGAGTAACAGCAGGGCGAACAGCCGCTTGAGCAAGCGTTGTGACAGCCGATGCGCCAGGCGCGCGCCAAAGCCGGCAAACAGCATGCTGGTGGCGGCAATACCGAGCATCGCTGGCAGATAAATATAGCCGAGGCTCCAGTCCGGCAGCGGCGTGACCGTCCAGCCGGTCCAGATAAAGCTCGCCGCGCCAGCCAGGGCGATGGGCAAGCCACAAGCCGAAGACGTCGCTACCGCCTGCTGCATGGGCACGCTGCGCCAGACCAGAAAAGGCACCGTCAGCGAACCGCCACCAATCCCAAAAATCGCCGACGCCCAGCCGATCACCCCGCCCGCGATAGTCAACGCAGGCTTGCCCGGCACACTGGAAGACGCCTTGGGCCGCAGATCAAAGGCCATCTGGATCGCAACAGCAATGGCAAATACCCCGATGATCTTCTGCAACACCGGACCCTGGATCAGCGCAGCGGTCAGCGCGCCCAGCACGGTACCAAAAACGATGCCCAACGCCATCCATATAAATAGCGACCAGCGAACGGCGCCCTTCAGATGATGCGCGCGTATGGCATTGACCGAGGTGAAGGCGATGGTTGCCAGCGACGTTCCCACCGCCATATGCGTCAGCACCTCGGGCGCAAAACCTTGCAAGGTGAAGCTATACACCAGCACCGGCACGATGATCATCCCGCCGCCCACCCCGAACAGCCCCGCCAGGGTACCGGCAAACCCACCCAGCACCAGATAGATCAGAAACTCCACACGTACCCCCGGCCTAGATAATTCGGATCCCGCACAACGGGGTCGCTAGTGTAGCCAATTCCAGCTGCTGACGCTGCATCCAACGATCTGCCGACGCCTTAACTGACAGAGTGGCACGCACAAGCGCTTGATTATTAATCCTAACTTATACTTATGACATATCCTGTATAGCTTTAGCCCCGCCCAGGTCCGCATTTCTGTACTTTATTGACTAGAGGCCATGGGGCCTGTCACGCGCTCCCTGCGGGGAGCCCATGCGGAGGAATACCAGATGAAACGTCTACTCATTGTTATCCTGGGCGTCTGCGCTATCGCCCTTTCCGGCTGCTTCGGCAGCAGCAGCAGCAGCAAAGACCGATCACCGGCGCCTGCTGAACCCAGCGCACAAGTCAGGGTGTTGCACGCCTCGGCTGGAGCGCCGAATGTCGACATTTACGTCAATGGTGCGTTGGGCATAGCCAATCTGCCCTTTGGCGAAGGCACCGCTTTTATTGATCTGCCTGCTGAGCCACTGGACATCGATATCCGGGCGGCGGGCGCCGCGGCGGACGCCGAACCGGTATTCAGCAGTGTCGTCACACCCAGCGCCGATGGCTTCTTCACTCTGGTGGCCTACGGCGTCCTCGGCAATCAGGCAACGCCCTTCGATCTGCTGGTGATAGAAGACATGATCGACACGCCGGCCGCTGACTTTACCCGGCTATTCGTGCTGCACGCCGCACCGGCCGTCGGCCCGGTGGATGTCTACACCAACACCGGGAATGCTCTGGATGTCAGTCCGACCATTGAAAACTTCCTGCCCGGCGCTGACACTGGCGACTACCTGGAACTACCGCAAGGCGACTATCGCATCCGCATCACACCGGCAGGCAGCACTGAGGTGGCCTATGACTCCGGTGACGTGCCCCTGCAAGCCGGCCTGTCGTACTTTGCCGCCGCGCTGGACCGCCCCTCGGGCGTCGCTCCGGCATCCGTCGTTGCACTGCTGGATGATCCTGCCTTTGTCACGCTGGAAGACAATCGGGTGCAGATCCGCGCGGTGCATCTGGTCGCCGACGCGCCCCGGGTCGAGGTGCTGGTCAATGGTCAGGGCACGGGCGTACTGCTTGATTTCACCGAGGTCAGTGACTATCTGGTGGTTCAGGCTGGCACCTATGAGTTGGCGGTGGCCATTCCCGGCAGCACAGCGCCGGTAGGTGATCAGCTGTTCACCCTGGAGGCCGAGCCGGGCATGGCCTACAGCGCCCTGGCCACCGGTCTGTTGCAAACCGCCACGGCGCAACAGAATTTCACCCTGCGCGGACTGCTGGATGAAACCCGTCCCGCTGAGGGCGATGAGGTGCTGGTCAGGGTAATTCACGCCGCGCCCGACGCACCCAACGTCGATGTGCTGGCCAATGGCGCTATCCTGCAACCCCTGGAGAACGTGGCCTACTTTACCGCCTCCCCTTATCTGCAGGTGCCTGCGGGCAGCTATGACCTGCAGGTCAACGTTACTGGCACGCCCGATGCGGTTATCGAGCTGTCCAACACCTCCCTGGAGGCTGGCAGCATCTATACGGTCATAGCCACGGGCGTACTCCCGCCGCCACTGACGCCGGTGTTGATTGTTGACTAAGCCGCGCAGCTAAGGCTCAAGCAAGCGCTTGGGCCAGGCACAAGGCCGACCCAGTGAGTCGGTTTTGTGCCTGGCAATAACCTGCCATTCAGTCAACCAATCGCCTGGTGGTTTGCGCCCAGGGCCAGCAAATGCCGTTACACTGCTCGAAACAAGGAGACTTGAGCATGTGCCTACTGGCCTTTGCCTGGCAAGTGGGCGGTCACCCCCTGACGCTGCTTGGCAACCGAGACGAATTCCATGCCCGGCCAACCCGCGCAGCCGATTTCTGGTCCGCAGAGGGGCAACCCGATCTGCTCGCCGGCCTGCAGGTCCTTGCCGGCGAGCAGATCGGGTTGCCCCTCTGCGGACCAGAAATCGGCTGCGCGGGTTGGCCGGGCATGGAATTCGTCTCGGTTGCCAAGCAGCGTCAGGGGGTGACCG
>JAWOGT010000342.1:0-5885 GCA_046496585.1 Halopseudomonas sp. | reverse complement strand
TTTTGCTCAGGCCCCTGGCCTTGCTATCAACGCGTTTGTCACGCCGCGCCGGGATGTCGATGTCATCATCATCGCCACCTACCAGCAGCCGGCCATCGCCCGTGGTGCGCATATACAAATAGGGCCTGGCGGACTCCCAGACCATGGTCGATGCCAGCAAACCCAGGGCAGCTTCATCGAGTGGATCGGTAATGAAGGCATAACTGCTGCGGTTCTTGGCTACCGATTTTTTCAGCCACTTCTGCGATGCATAGCCGGCGGCGACAACCACATGCTTGCACTGGATCTGGAGGCCCTCGGGCGTGCGCAGAGTGACGTTCTCAGCGGCGCTTTCAATGCTATCAATCACGGTACGGTCAAATACCTTGCCGCCGCGCTCGACCAGCCTGGCCAGCAATTTCGACGCCAGGCGATAAGGATCAACCACCGCGGCCAGGTGCGTCAGAATGGCGCCGGGTGCCTTGAAGCCAAAGCGGTCTTTTATTTGATCAGCATCCAGCCATTCGGCGTCAAAACCATGTTTGGCGCGCAGGGCAAACTCCTCGCGCAAAGCTGACTTGTCACGCCGTTTGCTGGCGTAATACAGACTGTCCTGCATGGAAAAATCCACGTCGCCCAGTTCTTCGGCCAGATCGCGCAGATCGATGATCGCGTCGGCACAAGCCTGATAAGCCAGCAGCGCATGAAACTCGCCATACTGTTTGGCCAAATCGACCATATGCGCGTCGATCTCATATTGCAGCAATGCGGTACTGGCGGCCGAGCTACCCCAGGCAACATCACGTTGCTCAACCACCACCACGTCGAAACCATTATTGCCCAACTCGTCAGCGATCAGCGCGCCGGTAATGCCGCCGCCAATCACTGCCACGTCACAGGTGATGTCAGCCTTGAGTTTGGGAAAGGCACACATCAAACCGTTCTTGACTGCCCAGAATGGATAACCACTTTTTAGATCCATGCCCACCTCCTGTATAGACGGCGCACGCCGGTGCGCGCTGTGACGAAGGTTGGACAGTGAATTTCCCCAAACAGCCAAGGCGGGCCTGAAAAATATGTTCGTTTCGGTGGCTCAGCGCAGGTAGCGCGCAACGTGCTCTCGTCCAGGATTGAGAAGGCCCGTTGGCGCTGACACGTCAGCAAAAATAGATAAGACCTGCTGAAAGCTGGCTTCCGGTTGCGCCTGTAAAGTCAGGGTGTCGCCAGTGATCGGGTGGGTAAAGGTCATCGCCGTTGCGGCCAGCATCAGCCGGCTTTGCCCGAAGGTCTGGGCGAAATAGTGATTGTGTCTGGTTCGCCCGTAGTTGGTATCGCCAATAATGGGATGGCTGATGTGCTGCATATGCCGGCGCAGCTGATGCTTGCGCCCGGTTTCGGGGTACAGGGCGAGCAGGCTGTAACGGCTAACGGGGTAGCCCTCGATCTCGACCGGGATCTGCGTGGTTGCCAGCCGCTGATACCGCGTGAAGGCCTCGCGCAGCGGTTGCGGCTGATCCTTGCAGCGCCGATCAGTCGGGTGCTCGCGCAGTGGATGATCAACAGTACCGGCCGGCTCTGGCCAGCCGCGGACCATGGCCAGGTAGGTCTTGTGCACCTCTCCGGCCATCAGCGCTTTGCCCAGCAGGCTGGCGGTGGCCGGATCACGGGCAAACACCAGCAACCCCGACGTGGGGCGGTCCAGCCTGTGCACGGGGTAAACATGTTCACCGGCATTCAACGCCCGGGCGTATTGCAGAGCAAACTCGGTTTCATGGCGATCAATCGGGCTACGGTGCACCAGCAGCCCCGCTGGTTTATGCACGGCCAGCAACCATTGATCGCGGTATACCTCGGTCAGCGGATTCGCACTTGGCGCGCGGCAGGGCGCTGGCAGGTGGAGGGGAAACACGGTAGCTCCCATGGCTATCGGCTAGGCTAATTGCGCAATCTTCGACACCAATCCGTCGTTGAGCAATTTGACATTGAAGTCGGTCTCGACGGTGCGCCGGGCGGCATCGGCGATGAGTTGTCGTTGCTCGCCGGTTTGCTGCTCGAAGCTATGACCAATACGCTCGGCTAACTGTTGCGCGTCGTTCTCGGCGACCAGATAGCCATTCACGCCATCCTTGACGAGTTCAGGAATGCCGCTGTGCCGCGTGCTGAAAACCAGCAGACCCTTGGCCATGGCCTCCATCAGCGCGACCGGTATACCCTCCATATCGCCGTTGCTCGCGGTCACGCTGGGCAAGATAAAGGCATCGGCCTTGCCCAGCCTGCTTTCCACCTCGTCGGAAGCCAGTGGGCCGCACAGGGTGACGCGCTGTTCAAGCCCCAGACTCTGTATTTGCTGCTCAATGTTCGTCCACAGTGGGCCGTCGCCAATCACGGTTAAATGGTATTGCGGCCCCAGCAACTTCATGCATTCGATCAATGTGGGCAAGCCCTTCTTCTCGACAAACCGGCAAACGCTGATCAGTTGAACCGGGTTGGGCAAGGCGCGGTCTCGATACTGAGGTGAGAATGAAAAAGTATCCGCTTCAATGCCCATATGCTGCACCTGGATTTTCTGCGCGGGACAACCCATATCCACCAGTCTGCTGGCCCAGAATTGACTGATCGGCAGCATCAGGTTCCCATGCGCGAACAGGGTCTGGTAAGCCTGACGATAGTGCTCGAGGAAGCTGTGGATGGACACGTCGGCGCCATGAAAAAAGGTAATCAGCTTCAGGTTGGGGGCCGGTCGCAATGCCTTGATTTTGGCCACTTCCGCACCGATATGGCCAAAATGGCAGATCACTAACGCCTCTTGTTCCGGGATGGCGCGCGACAGCAGGTAGCTTTTTGCACCCAGCGTCCACAGTTGCTTGAGCATCGCGCCGCGACACTGTGCAATGTCGCTGGCAATACTGCGGAGCAGCGTGGCCATTTTCTGCAGGGGCTGGTTACGGTCGAACACATACTGGACCTTGTCCATCAGCGCATGGCGTTTCACCCAGGGGTGATTCAGCCCGCTGTAACTGCGGTTCATCGAAACAATACGGACGTTGAAGCCCTGGTCTACAAAGAGCGCGATCTGATTGAGGATGAACGTCTCCGACAGCATCGGAAACTCGGCCAGCATGAAGATAATGTTGTTTTGTCTGGGGTGTTCGAGGTGGCCAGTCGCGTACGGCCCTTCACCATCCGGCGCGCAATCGCCAGTCTCGCTCTGCAGCGAGGCTGTTGTGGTCGGGGGGAACGTCATTAATTAAGCATCCTTTTGGGCGTTGCATACTATCGTGAATTACAGTGCTTTTGTGACTTGGCGCTATATGGTTTTGTTCAATTGTAAAAGCAGAGAGATTCCCGCTTATTTCCTGTATAGTGCTGGCCTATTTCCAACCGGGCTTATGCAGAGAGCGCTATGACTGATCTTAACCTTTACAGAAACATTGGTATCTTCGCCCACGTAGATGCCGGCAAGACCACCACAACCGAGCGTATCCTCAAGCTGACCGGTCGTATTCACAAACTCGGTGAGGTTCACGAAGGTGAATCCACTACCGACTTCATGGAACAGGAAGCCGAGCGCGGTATTACCATTCAGTCCGCGGCCGTGAGCTGCTTCTGGAAAGGCACCCGTTTCAACGTCATTGACACCCCCGGCCACGTTGACTTCACAGTGGAAGTGTATCGTTCGCTGAAGGTCCTCGACGGCGGCATCGGCGTGTTCTGTGGTTCTGGCGGTGTTGAGCCCCAGTCAGAAACCAACTGGCGTTACGCGAACGACTCGAAAGTATCGCGTCTGATCTTCGTCAACAAGCTGGACCGTATCGGTGCCAACTTCCTGCGGGTAACCGCTCAGGTCGAGAAAGTGCTGGGCGCCAAGCCGCTGATCATGACCCTGCCCATCGGCAGTGAAGACACCTTCAGCGGTGTTGTCGATCTGCTGACCCGCAAAGCCTATATCTGGGACGAAACCGGGCAGCCAGAGAACTACACCATCACTGACGTACCGGCTGACATGGTCGATGACGTTGAGACCCATCGCGACCGTATGGTCGAAATGGCGCTGGAAATGGACGACGACCTGCTGATGGCTTACATGGAAGGCGAACAAGCCTCTATCGAAGACATCCAGCGTTGCATCCGCAAGGGTACCCTGGAGCTGGCGTTCTTCCCGACGTATTGCGGCTCGGCGTTCAAGAACAAAGGCATGCAGCTGTTGCTGGACGCGGTTGTTGATTACCTGCCCGCGCCACACGAAGTTAACCCGCAGCCACTGACTGACGAAGAAGGCAACCCGAACGGCAAGTATGCCATTGTGTCTGCTGACGAGCCGTTCCGCGCTCTGGCATTCAAAATCATGGATGACCGTTTCGGCGCCCTGACCTTCGTGCGTATTTACTCCGGCAACCTGAACAAGGGTGACACCATCCTTAACTCGTTCACTGGCAAGAGCGAGCGTGTCGGCCGTATGGTCGAGATGCAGGCCAACGAGCGTAACGAACTGAGCCATGCCACTGCAGGCGACATTATCGCCATCGTCGGCATGAAGAACGTGCAGACCGGTCACACCCTGTGTGATCCCAAGCATCCTTGTACCCTGGAAGCCATGGTGTTCCCTGAGCCCGTCATCTCCATCTCAGTGTCGCCGAAAGACAAGGGCTCTACTGAAAAAATGGGTGTGGCTATCGGTAAAATGGTCGCCGAAGATCCTACTTTCCGTGTTGAGACCGACATCGATTCCGGTGAAACCATCCTCAGGGGCATGGGCGAACTGCACCTGGATATCAAGGTCGACATTCTGCGCCGCACCTACGGTGTTGATCTCCTGGTAGGGCAGCCACAGGTTGCCTACCGCGAGACTATCACCAAGGACGTGGAAGACAGCTACACGCACAAGAAGCAGTCCGGTGGTTCCGGTCAGTACGGCAAGATCGACTACGTCATCAAGCCCGGCGAGCCGAACACCGGCTTCTCCTTCAAATCTTCTGTTACTGGCGGCAACGTTCCCAAGGAATTCTTCCCGGCGATTGAGAAGGGCTTTGCCTCGATGATGGGCATCGGCCCTCTGGCGGGCTTTCCTGTGCTAGACGTCGTAGTCGAACTGAAAGACGGTGGCTTCCACGCCGTTGACTCCTCGGCCATCGCGTTTGAAATCGCGGCCAAAGGCGCGTTCCGTCAGACCATGCCCAAGGCTGGCCCACAGCTGCTGGAGCCGATGATGAAGGTTGACGTCTATGCTCCGGAAGATCACGTCGGGGATGTCATCGGTGATTTGAACCGTCGTCGTGGCATTATCCTGGGTCAGGAAATCAACTCCACTGGCGTGCGCGTCAAGGCCGATGTTCCGCTGGCAGAAATGTTCGGCTACATCAGTACTCTGCGTACCATGACCTCAGGCCGTGGTCAGTTCTCGATGGAATTCGCTCACTACGCGCCTTGCCCGGCCAACGTAGCTGAGACGGTGATTGCCAAAGAGAAAGAGAAGAAGGCTGCCAAGAACAACTAAGTTGTTCTAGCAGTGCATCAACCCCGCCAGTGCAAGCTGGCGGGGTTTTTTATTGGTCGGATACAGGGTCTGCGACTAAATAATCCGCGCCGATGACAGCGTCGGGCAAGCCAGTTGGTGTAACCTCAGACACTGAATTGCACCTCAGCTGCTCACCTATTCCCAGGAGTAAAGGTATGGCAACGCCGTCACAGCACGATCTGCGCAAGGATCTGCGCACATTGTTATCCAGCAACCAGTGCTATTACACCGCCTCGACCTTTGATCCCATGTCAGCGCGGATTGCCGCCGACATTGGCTTTGAAGTCGGCATCCTCGGCGGCTCCCTTGCCTCATTGCAGGTGCTGGCCGCACCGGATTTCGCCCTGATCACCCTGAGCGAGTTCACCGAACAGGCGACGCGCATTGGCCG
>JAWOGT010000281.1:0-5599 GCA_046496585.1 Halopseudomonas sp. | reverse complement strand
AAGGAAAAACCCATTAGCCAGAGTGGCAGGTCGAACTCCTTGCGCGCCCATGCGACCACGGCCAGGCAATCATCCACCTCACCCTGGCCGTCCGAATGCTCACCCGCACTTTTGCCAACCCCGCGAAAATTAAAGCGCACCACACAGGCCTGCTGGTCACGCGCTGCGCGCATCAGCGTATGCACCACCTTGTTGTGCATGGTGCCGCTCTGCAGCGGGTTCGGGTGACAAATCACCACCAGAGCGAGCGGATTCGCCACCCGTGTCACTAACATTTCCAACGACCCTGCCGGGCCTTCAATAGCCAGACGCTCTTCGCTACTACTGCTCATTACGGCCTCTCCCGTGACTGCTAAACTACACCTGTCGTCGCAGAAGGGTAGCAGATGCAGTGCCACGGAAGGCCGTTGCCAGGTCAATTTGACTTAAGCCGCATGCGCGACACTAGCCATGGCCATGAAATGCCGTTACCGTTATGACCAAAGTCCATCGTTCATAACCAACCCATTGCGACCACGCAGACATCATCGAGGGATCTAAGGTGCAAGCAAGCGAAAACCTCTGGATTGCAGCAGCCATTGCCCTGGCATTGGGCATCGTCATCGGTATCATTCTTACCCAGTTGGCTCGGCGCGTGAGCGGCGGCAATACGGGTGGCACCCAGGCGCAGCTGGAAAGCCTGCAACTGCGTTTTGAAGAATACCAGCAGGATGTCTCCAACCACTTCAAGACCACTGCCAGCCTGGTCTCGCGCCTGAACCGCAGTTACCAGGATATTCAGGAGCACCTGACCCAGGGCGCCATGGATCTGTCGCCCGACGACATGACCCGCCAGCGCCTGTTGGCTGCATTGCAAGAGCAGCCCGGACCGTCCTCGAGTATGCGCAGCAGCTCGGAGCAGCTCTTCGACAGCCTGGAGCCGCCACGTGATTACGCACCGAAGATGCAGGACATGCCAGGCACACTGTCAGAAAACTATGGCATCAAGCGCAAGCCCTGATCCCGTCTGACCCGCGGCCTTGCCGCGGGTAACCCGTCCGGACACCGTCCAGCATGCCGGTCACTGACCAGAACCCCTTCTTCTCCTTCAGCACAGACAACCCCGGGCTGCTGGTCATCTCCGGGGATTGGCTGCTTGAGCACTATAGCCAGTTACGGCGTCTGACCGCCGCCGCACGGCAGCATGCCGCAGCCATTACCCAAGTGGATATGCAGCGCCTGAACAAGCTGGATACCGCCGGCGCCCAATTACTCGCAGAACTGCTCGGCCAGGCGCAACTGCAGCAATTAACCGACCAGCCTGGGCAGCTAGCCGAGGAGCGGCGCGTATTGCTGCAGCGCATAGCGCAGAGCGTCGACGGGCAAGATGCGCACGGACCCCGGCAGGGTTCCCTGCTGACTGAGCTGCTGGAGCGCACCGGCAAGGCCACCGCGATATTCTGGGGCCATCTGGTCGACCTGCTCGGCTTTACCGGCCTGACCCTGGCCAGCCTGGCAAGCAACCTGCTGCGCCCGCGCAAGTGGCGCGTCACCGCCGTGGTTGCCCAGGTGGAGCAAACCGCCTTGAACGCAGTGCCCATTGTCGCGCTGCTGACGTTTATGGTCGGCGCCGTCATCGCCTTCCTCGGCGCTACCGTGCTGGACAGCTTTGGCGCGAGCATCTACACCGTCGATCTGGTGGCCTTCTCGTTCCTGCGCGAATTTGCCGTGCTGCTGACGGCTATTTTGATGGCCGGCAGGACTGCCAGCGCCTTCACCGCACAGATTGGCTCGATGAAAGCCAACGAAGAGATTGATGCGATCCGCGCCCTGGGTCTCAATCCCATGGATATTCTGGTGCTGCCCAGGGTGCTGGCCATGCTCATCGCCCTGCCCATTCTGACCCTGGTAGCGATGCTGTCAGGCCTGTTCGGCGGTGCCCTGGTGTGCGCCCTGGCGCTGGATATCTCGCCGACCATGTTTCTCAGCATGCTGCAGCAGAACGTCGAAGCCCGACACTTCTTTCTCGGCATTGCCAAGGCGCCGATTTTTGCCCTGCTGATTGCCATTATCGGCTGCCTGGAAGGGCTGAAGGTCAGCGGCAGCGCCGAGTCCGTCGGTGAGCACACCACCTCGAGTGTGGTGCAGTCGATCTTTGCCGTGATCCTGGTGGATGCCATGGCCGCGATGTTTTACATGGAGATGGGCTGGTGAGTAGAGTGGCTGATACATCCACACCGCTGGTGCAGGTCAAGGGACTGGTGAACCGTTTCGGTACGGAAACGATCCATGAGAACCTCGATCTGGATATATACCAAGGCGAGATACTCGGCGTGGTCGGTGGCTCGGGTACCGGCAAATCAGTACTGCTGCGCTCCATTGTCGGCCTGCGCCGGCCGAACGCCGGCAGTGTTCTGCTGTTCGGTGAAGATCTGCAAGCGCTCAGCGAGGAACAACGCTCACAGTACGAACGCCGCTTCGGCGTGCTGTTCCAGCGCGGCGCGCTGTTTTCCTCATTGACCGTTGCCGAGAATATCGCGCTACCCTTGATTGAACATGCCGGCCTCAGCCGTGAAGACGCCGAGCATTTGGCGACAATGAAGCTGGCCCTGGCCGGGCTACCGGCCCTGGCCGCGGACAAGTACCCGTCTGAACTGTCCGGCGGCATGGTCAAGCGCGCCGCCCTGGCCCGCGCTCTGGCACTGGACCCCGACATTCTGTTTCTCGACGAACCCACCGCCGGCCTGGACCCCATCGGCGCGGCGGCCTTCGACGACCTGATCAAAACCCTGCGCGACGCCATGGGCTTGACCGTGTTCCTGGTCACCCATGACCTGGACACGCTGTATGCCATCTGTGACCGAATCGCCGTATTATCAGATCGCCGGGTTCTGGTAGCAGACACGCTGGAGAAGGTGGCTGCCACCGACAACCAGTGGATCCAGGATTACTTTCATGGCCCCCGCGGCCGCGCCGCGGCCCAAGCCGTCAACCGTCAACCGCCGTTGGAGTCCAGCCGCTAATGGAAACCCGAGCCCATCACGTCCTGATTGGCCTGTTCACCCTGATTGCTGCGGGGGCTGCCATTTTCTTTGCCATCTGGTTGAGCAACACCAGCACCAGCACCGAATACAAGAACTATACCGTGGTCTTCAAACAGGCCGTGACCGGCCTGTCCCGCGGCAGTGCCGTGCAGTACAGCGGGATCAAGATCGGCGATATCACCTCACTGAGCCTGGATCCCGAAGACCCGCGCCGGGTACTGGCGCGCATTCGCGTCGAGGCCAATATCCCGATCAAGGAAGACACCCGCGCCCGGCTACAATTCACCGGGATCACCGGCACCTCGGTGATCGAGCTCAGCCATGGCGAGCCGTCCAGCCCGCTGCTGGTCGGTAACGGCAAGCAGGACCCGATCATTGTCGCTTCGCCTTCACCAATTTCGGCGCTGCTGGCCGATGGCGAGGACTTGATGACCAATATCAATCAGCTGATGTCCAGCGCGCGGAGCATTTTGTCCGACGGCAATGTCGACAGTATTGGCCGCACCCTTGGCAATGTCGAGCGCGCCACCGGCAGTATCGCCGCCCAGGGCGAAAGCCTGGAGCGCCTGCTGGGTGAGTTGACCCGGGCCAGTGCGCAGGCCAACGAAACGCTGCAGCGCAGCAGCCAGTTGGTGGTCAGCGCCGACGCGCTGCTGAACCAGCAAGGCGCACGCACGCTGGATCAGGCCGAAGCGGCACTCAGCTCGATCGCGCGCGCCAGCGGGGTACTCGAGAGCGTGCTAGCGGACAATAGCGAGGCCTTCAGTACTGGCATGCAGGGCTTGTCCCAGCTGGAACCGGCGATCAACGAACTGCGCGCCACACTCGGTTCGCTGCGCGCCATTACCCGACGCCTCGAAGACAATCCAACGCGCTTCATACTGGGTCGCGACCGCATGGAGGAGTTCCAACCATGAAACAGACCCGCCGCTCGCTGTTGGCCGGTTTTGCCTTGATCAACCTGCTGTGGCTTTCCGCCTGCACCCTGGTGCCGCAGGCCGAGCCGCTGACCATCTATCAATTACCGGCGCCCGACCTGACGGCGTCCGCGGCCAAGCCGTTAGCGCTGTCTCTGCGCATTGCCACGCCACAGGCCGGGTCGGTACTCAGCAGCCCGCGAATGGTGGTCAATCCGCAGGGCAACGAACTACAAACCTACAAGGGCGCACGCTGGTCCGATCCGGTACCAGCACTGCTCCGCGAGCATCTGATCCGTGCTTTCGAACAGCGTGCAGTCCTCGCAGCGGTCAGCACAGATGAAAATACCTTCCGCGCGGACGTGCATCTGAGCAGCGATCTGCGCCGCTTTCAGGTTATCTACGCCGGCTCCCGGCCCGTTGCGGTGATCGAACTGAACGCCCGGCTGATCAGTCCCGCCAGCCGAAAGATCATTGCCGGAAAGACCTTTACCGTGGAACAACCCTTGCCTTCAACGGAGATTCCCGGGGTAGTAGAGGGCTTCAAGTTGGCTTCCGACGAGCTCGCCGCCGAGCTGATCGACTGGACACAGCGCCAGCTCGAGAACTTTCCAAGGCCCTGAACCAGCCACCCTCCGGCGCTTGCTGCCGGGCTTAGCGAAATCGAATCGATCCCCTGCTCGACCAGACATCGGGCGAACCCGGGCTGATCGCTCGGGGCCCGGCCACAGATGCCTGTGTGAGTACCACTCTTGCGCACAGCCCTGCCGACCGCGGCCAGATTGCCATTGTCCTTTTTCAGCGAGCCCAGCGTCACCGCCAGGCGGCCAGTCAGTTGGTTAGCCTTGATAAACCCCAGTAGGCGTAAACCGTCGTCGCAAATCCACCCGGCACGGATAGCCGCATCCCGAGCGGGCACAGCGACTGGTCTCAGGGCTGCACTTATCAGCATAACAGGGCCTTTGCGGTAGCCTGCAAGCAAACGCTGACAACCCCGGTGAGGCTGGATTCAGATATCCCGCCCACGGTTGACCTGGTGAAACACCTGCATGGTTTCGTGTTCCTCTACCGCCAAGAGTGCTTCGAGCAACTGCTGCTCCTCGGGAATGACCGATCGGCTGAGCAGGTAGCGGTACAGATCAATGATCTGATTGTGGGTGGAGCACACATCTTCAGCAATAGCATCGTAGGCCATAGCACCATAGGGCTTATCGCAAATCCGCTCGATATCGATCGGCGTGTGCAGCGCATAATCGTAGACCAGCGTACGCAAGGCTTTTGTGTCAGCCTGCTGCTCGAACCCCGCCACCATTTTCCCCAGGCGGACCTCGTGTGGCTGAAGATACGCCAGCAGTTCTCTGGCGCGTTCTTCCGGTTGCGTTTTCAGCGCTTCGGCAAGCGTCTTGGCCAAATGAAAGTGCACCGTCTTGGTCCACTCAATCAATGCTTCGATGGATTCAATCTTCATGCTGTGCCCCACTGGTGTATGGCCTTAGCCGGTATGCGCGCCCCGCGAAACGATAGCCATCGCCGTCACCGCCGACTAACACCGCCCCGCGAGCGCGACCTCTGGCCGCGCACCCCCCCGGCCTCACGGAGAGGGCTGCAGGATCTGACCTCGCCGAATGCCTTGAGGGTCTGGCCACAAGTGGCGCAGGC
>JAWOGT010000251.1:0-3577 GCA_046496585.1 Halopseudomonas sp. | reverse complement strand
CTTGTGCATGACAATTCTCCTACGTATGTTGCAGTTAACCCGGGCTTCTTCGTTGAGGAGTGCCGACACTGATGGTCACTCACAAGACCTAGTCAAGTTGCTACAGGGCGATTGGACTTGGATTATTTTGCAGAACTATGCAAGGATCTTGCGCTGCCAGGCGAAAGGGGCGAAAACGCCTAGCGTCAGGGGGCAGGCCGCGGGTTGCTGGACACAACCTCTCCCGTCAAGTCTGCCTTGGACACCTCGGGGCTGGCGCAGCAACAGCCTCAGTCAGGCTCATCAAAACCCTTGCAGCGCTAGCCAAACGCACAGAGCAGACCAGTGGCACGCGTTGCTGCTGGTCAGCCAGCCAGGCCATCGATAGAATACGCCGTTCGAATTCTTCGGCCCCGGCCGCGCACCCATAAGGACCTCCATGTCTACTACTGCATCGACCAATCCCAAAGTCGGGTTTGTTTCACTCGGCTGCCCCAAGGCGCTGGTCGACTCGGAACGCATCCTTACCCAGCTGCGTACCGAAGGCTATGACGTGGTCGGTTCCTATGAAGATGCCGACGTGGTGGTGGTCAACACCTGCGGCTTTATCGACACGGCCAAGGCCGAATCCCTCGACGCCATCGGCGAGGCGATTGCCGCCAACGGCCGGGTGATCGTCACCGGCTGTATGGGCGTGGATGAAAGTATGATCCGCAACGTACATCCCAGCGTGATGGCCGTTACCGGCCCGCAGCAGTATGAGCAGGTCGTCAACGCCGTACACGAAGTGGTGCCGCCCCCTGCCGAGCATAACCCGCTGATTGATCTGGTGCCGCCGCAGGGCATCAAGCTGACGCCGCGCCATTACGCCTACCTGAAAATTTCCGAAGGCTGTAACCACAGCTGCAGCTTCTGCATTATTCCCAGCATGCGCGGCAAACTGGTCAGCCGACCGATTGGCGATGTACTCGGTGAAGCCGAGCGCCTGGCCAAGGCCGGCGTGAAAGAACTGCTGGTGATTTCCCAGGACACCAGTGCCTACGGCGTCGATATCAAATACCGCACCGGTTTCTGGAATGGCCGGCCGGTCAAATCACGCATGACCGAAATGTGCGAAGCGCTCAGTGAACTGGGCATCTGGGTGCGTCTGCACTACGTCTACCCTTACCCGCATGTGGACGAGCTGATTCCGCTGATGGCCCAGGGCAAGATCCTGCCGTACCTGGATATCCCCTTCCAGCACGCCAGCCCGAAAGTGCTCAAGGCCATGAAGCGCCCCGCGTTTGAAGACAAGACCCTGGCGCGGATCAAGAAATGGCGCGAGATCTGCCCCGAGCTGACTATCCGCTCGACCTTTATCGTCGGCTTCCCCGGCGAAACCGAAGACGATTTCCAGTACCTGCTCAACTGGCTGACCGAAGCCCAACTCGACCGCGTCGGCTGCTTCAAATATTCAGCTGTCGATGGCGCTCCCGCCAACCTGCTGGCTGACGCCGTGCCTGAAGAGATCAAGGAACAACGCTGGGAACGCTTTATGGCCCATCAGCAGGTGATCAGCAGCGCACGCCTGCAACAAAAGATCGGCAGCGTTATTCAGGTGGTGATCGACGAAGTGGACGAAGACGGCCCGATCGGCCGCTCCATGGCCGATGCTCCAGAGATCGACGGCAACGTCTTTATCGACACCGAACAAGAGCTCAGCCCCGGCGATATGATCACCGTCAGAGTTACCAGCGCCGACGAATACGACCTGTGGGCCGAACAGATCTGACCGCGCTGCCGTTTCCCCGGGAATGGCCGAGGTCCACCTCGGCCAACCATTGAGAGGAGTGTATTGATCCATGACTATTCCTATCAAAACCATCAGCACCCCAGCGATTTCCTGTTCGAATTGCCAAGCGTGTTGCTGCCGTCTGGAAGTCATGATTATTAGTGACACAGGCGTTCCCGAGCAGCATATTGCGTTTGATGCGTGGGGCGGCGAGACGATGCTGCGGCTAGCCGATGGTTGGTGCTCGGCGTTGGATCGCGACACATTCATGTGTACGATCTATGAAAACCGTCCGTGGATTTGTCGCGAATTTGAAATGGGCTCTTACGAGTGCAGCGAAGAACGGACTGAATTCATGGATGCCCAACAGGACGGTCTCAGGCACCTGTAGGACGCCAGACGGTATGCCCACTCTCGACTGAAAACGCATACAGCGCAGATAATCCGTATCCCAGTGATCGATTGGTCCTGTAGCGCGGCAGCGCCACGCTGGTCAGCACCCCCCTATGCTGGCAACTATTCCTGGATATTGCCTGCCCTATGAGGCCCATAGAACCCAGTCACGGCCAGACGCTGAAGTAGCGTGCGATCGGACCTCTGTGCGGGTCCTGATGACCAGCACCGAGCAATAGGACCTGGCGGCCCATTAAGTCGCTGCCGGTGTTGAACCCGCGGCGCATACAATAGTCCTACTTACACCTTACCTATAACTGCTTCCCGGACTGCAATGTCCAGTGCGGGGCCCCATTCTGCCTATTTCTCCCCTTCCTACAGAGGATATACTGCAATGGTTCGTTTAAAGTTTTCGATTGAGTTGGCATATGGCGTGCTGGATGCGTCGTGTGACTTCTTATTCAACTTCCATCCGGCCATTACAGAAAGCCAGCATGTCCTCAGTGAGACGGTAACCATCAACCAACCCGTGCCACAGCAACTGTTCGTTCAAAAGGACGACGGCACGCGGTGGATGAAAATACGCGGCAACAGCGGACCCCTGGTGGTGCGCTATGAGGGTGTAGTGGAAATCTGCCACACCATAGCGCAGCCCCAGGCCCTGCAGGAAATGAGCATGGCCGATCTGCCTATGGATTTGTTTACCTACATCTATCCCAGTCGCTATTGTCAGTCAGACCGCTTTCAAGCATTGGCCAACCACCAGTTCGGCAACATGCCGCCGGGCTATAACCGTGTGCTCGCCATCCGCGATTGGGTGTGCCAGAGAACGCGATTTACCTCGGGTAGCTCTGGCAGCAGCACCTCGGCCATGGATACGCTCGTTGACCATGTGGGAGTGTGCCGCGATTTTGCCCATTTGATGATTGCCACCTGCCGCGCCCTGAATATGCCCTCGCGCTTTGTCTCGGGCATTGACTATGGCGCTGACCCCGTCCTCGGACCGACAGATTTTCATGCCTACGTTGAGGTTTTTTTAAGTGGCCGCTGGTATCTGTTTGACCCCAGTGCCGCATGTCCAACCATGGGGCTGCTGCGACTCGTCACCGGCCGGGACGCAGCCGATGTGTCCTTCGCCACCATATTTGGCGCAGCCACCTCGGCGCCACCGCTGATTGCCATTGAGGCCGTCGAGGATGCGCGGAGCGGGCTCGAGCTGCCGGTCCACCAGGCCAATGCATTATCGACCGCAGGCGCACCTGCGACCCTTTTTGACCGCCTTTGATGCAGCCGCAAACGCTGTAGACAAACTCAAAGGGGGCCACTTGGGCTGACGCCTCTTGCCTACCAACCTGCTGGCCGATGCCGATGCAAACTGCTTGCAGAGCTGCGGTAACCGGGCAACTTTGAGCTGGTCAGCCGTTCTCATCAAGC
>JAWOGT010000195.1:0-9274 GCA_046496585.1 Halopseudomonas sp. | reverse complement strand
GCTGCGCCGTGCTGGTGCCGCTGAGCATCTGGCTGCTCTGGCAAGCTGACCAGGGCGTGCTGCAGGTGTATGCCATGGGCAACTGGCAGCCGCCGTTCGGCATCATCTTGCTGCTCGACCGCCTGAGCGCGCTGATGCTGGTGGTCACCGCGGTGCTGGCGTTTTTCTCGCTGCTGTACGGCATGCGCGGCGATGACCAGCGTGGGCGCAATTTTCATGCGCTGTTCCAGTTTCAGTTGATGGGCATCAACGGCGCCTTTCTCACCGGCGACCTGTTCAACCTGTTCGTGTTCTTCGAGATTCTGCTGATCGCCTCCTATGCCTTGCTGCTGCATGGCGCCGGGTCCGCACGGGTCAGGGCCGGGCTGCATTACGTCGTGCTCAATCTGTTTGGCTCGGCCCTGTTCCTGATTGCCGTAGGCACGCTGTACGGCGTGACAGGGACGCTGAACATGGCTGATCTGGCCGTCAAGATCGCCGAAGTGCCAGCAGTCGATGCGCCCCTGGTCGGCGCCGCTGGCATGCTCTTGCTGGTGGTGTTCGGGCTCAAGGCGGCGATCTTTCCACTGTACTTCTGGTTGCCGAAAGCCTACGCAGCGGCCAGTGCGCCGGTGGCCGCGTTGTTCGCAGTGATGACCAAGGTCGGGCTCTATTCGATTTTGCGCGTGTATACCCTGATGTTCGGTGAGGACGCCGGCATGCTGGCCAACATGGCCCAGGACTGGCTCTGGCCGGTTGCGCTGGTGACCATTGCCCTGGGCGCGATCGGCGCCCTGGCCGCCAGCAGCCTGAACGGGTTGATTGCCTATCTGGTCGTGGTGTCGGTGGGCACCTTGCTGGCGGGGGTCTCGCTCGGCACCCAGGAAGCGCTGTCGGCCAGCCTGTATTATCTGATGCACACCACCTGGATCAGCGGTGCGCTGTTTCTGTTTGCCGGCATCATCAGCCGCCTGCGCGGCCCGCGCTTCGCTGCGCGCCTGGTGCCCGGGCCGGACATGCCCCATTCTGTGCTGCTCAGCGGCCTGTTCTTTGTCGCGGCGGTTTCGGTGGCGGGCTTGCCGCCGCTGTCGGGCTTCGTCGGTAAAGTGCTGCTGCTCAGCGCCGCCGGCAGCGGTGTGTTGGGCGCCTGGCTGTATGCCGTGGTATTGAGCGGGAGTTTGATTGCCCTGGTGGCGCTTAGCCGGGCAGGCAGTACGCTATTCTGGCGGCATGACGCCGCCGCCGAAGCGGCGGAACCGCTGGATCCGCTGCGGATGCTGGCCATGCTGGTGTTGTTGCTGTCCAGCCCGCTGCTGGTGTACTTTGCGGTGCCCGTGCTGGAGTACCTGGACGCCACGGCAGCCCAGCTACTCAATCCGGCCGAGTATATTCAGCAGGTACTGACGACGCAGCCGTTTTCCCCGGGAGGTCAGCCCTGATGAACCGCCAATCCTTGTTGCCGCATCCCTGGCTGAGTCTGTTCCTGGTAGTGGTCTGGCAGCTGATCATGAACGATCTGTCACCGGGTTCCTTGATCATGGGCTTCTTTCTGGCCTGGGGCATACCGCTGATTACTCATGTGTTCTGGCCGGACCCGCCGACCATGCGCCGGCCGCTGGTGCTGCTGCGCTTCACCCTGCGGGTGCTCGGCGATATCATTACCGCGAATCTGGATGTGGCCAAGCTGATCCTCGGGCCCAGCGAAGCACTGCGTCCGGCCTTCGTTGAATACCCGATTGAACTGACCCATGACTTCGCCATCCATTTGCTGGCCAGCACCATTTCGCTGACGCCGGGTACGGTGTCGTCGGACATCAGCGATGATCGCAAAACCCTGTTGATACACGCCCTGGATGTGGCCAACGCGCAGGACATGATTGAAACCATCAAGCAGCGCTACGAACGGCCGCTCATGGAGGTGTTCGAATGCTCCACACCGTAATCCTTCTGTGTCTGGGCCTGATGTCGGTGGCGATGCTGCTGAACATGCTGCGCCTGCTCAAGGGCCCGGATCTGCCTGACCGCATCCTGGCGCTCGATACCCTGTATATCAACGCCATTGCGCTGATTATTCTGCTCGGTCTGTACCTGAGTTCGGATCTGTACTTCGAGGCGGCGTTGCTGATTGCGGTCATGGGTTTTGTCGGCACGGTCGCGATCGCCAAACATCTGTTGCGCGGTGACATCATTGAATAGCCAGTTGAATAACAAGTTGAACAGGGGGCTGACATGCTAGAGGCCATTCAAAGCGCCACCGTGGTGGAATGGATTGTTGCCGCGCTGATCCTGGTCGGCAGTGTCTTTGCGCTGATCGGCTCCATAGGGCTGTGGAAGCTGCCCGACTTCTTTATGCGCCTGCACGGGCCGACCAAGGCGACCACACTGGGCGTAGGCGCGCTGGTCATCGGCTCGCTGATCTACTTCAGTACCCAGGGCGAGGGGCTGAGCATGCACGAACTGCTGATTACCCTCTTCCTGTTCATGACCGCCCCGGTCAGCGCCAATATGCTCGCCAAAGCGGCGATGCACGAACGCCTGAAGCGCGTAGAGCGGACCAAGGGGCAACCCTGGGAGTAAGGCCGAGCAGAGGGTGGCGGAAGCGATCCGGACCCCACGCGGGTCATGCAGCCGTATCCAGGCGGTACAAGCCCACCTTGACCAGCCCGGCCATGGATCCCCGCCCCCACCACGTCATTCCCGCGCAGGCGGGAATCCCTTTTGACCTTATCGTCCGCCACCATCGGCTTAATCTCTCGCCCATCGGCGCGGTAACATGCGCTTTTAGCCTGGTGAGCGGGATAGGCTGAATCTCTGCGTGCTTGGCGGTTACTATAGCGACAGGCTGCAGTCCTTGCAGAACAGAGAGGGGAAGTTGCTGAGATGAAATCCTTGAACGTAGACATGGTTTCCGAGACCGCCAATACCGGCGCTGCCCCGCGGCAGCCGCAGCGTCTGGTCTGCGCCTTGGGTCAGATGGCGGGGGGCAACTCCAATGTTTGAAATCCGCCATCTCGATCCGGAGCAGTTTCGCCAACAAACGCGCAGGAGCACGCTGATCGTGGTTGGGGTATTTGCGGTGTTGGCGATGCTGTTGTCGACCCTCGCGGTCGCCCTGTTCGGCAGCCCGGAGGGCAGTAATTTCCGCTGGAACCTGGCCGGCGTGCTGCTCGGGCTGGCGATCGCCATAGTCCTGGTGCGCCATGTGTTCTGGACCCAGCCGTGGATGGCCTCGGCGGTGTACGGCTGGCAGCTCAAGCGCAGCCTGATGCGCGTCACCAATGTCATGCACCAGGTGGAGGCGGGCGTGCAAGCCGGTTCGCCACAGGCCATGAAGCTGCTGCGCTTCTATCATCTGGGCCTGGGCGAAATGCACAAGCTGGATGGCAATCCGCAGGCCTTGAATGATCTCAGCGGGCAGATTGAAACACATCGGCAGGCCATGCTGGAGAGGGGCCTGTCGGTCGATCAGTACCAACTGGATCCTGCCTGGCTGGACACGCTGAAGCAGAGCGCGCGGGGCCCCTCAACCTGAACTGCGGGGGTGCTCATGGCGCCCTGTCATGTGCCGCAGAAGGTGCGAGCCACCACCTCGCCAGGTGTGGGTGGGCTGGCGTAGCGGGCATCGGCTGCGTCGTAACGGAAGGGCTGCGCCAGGCGCTCCACCAGGCGATGAAATGGCTGCAGATCCTGGTCCTGCACGGCCGCTCTGATCACTTCTTCCACCAGATGATTGCGTGGAATATACGCAGGATTCAAGCGCAGCATGCGCTGCTGCCGCTCACGCGCCTCGACCGGGTCACTGGTCAGGCGCGCTTGCCACTTGGCCACCCAGTTGGAGAAACTCGCCGGCAACTCGGCCAGCGCGGCGATGCTGTCGCCCTCGTATTCGCCCTGCGGCGCGGCAATTTCGGCCAGGCGGCGGAAGGTCAGGGTGTAGTCGGCCTTCGCCGCCGCCATGTGTTGCAGTAGTTCCTCGACCAGCGCTTGACTGTCGGCATCCGCCTGGCTCAGACCGATTTTGCCCGCCATGATGCCGTCATAGGCGCGCTGGTACTCTGGCACGTATTCATCGATGGCCTGCTGGGCTTGCTGCACGGCAAGATCTTCATCCTGATCAATCAGCGGCAGCAGCGCACGCGCCAGCCAGGCCAGGTTCCACTGGCCAATGCCCGGCTGGTTGGCGTAAGCGTAACGTCCGCCGGAATCGATCGAGCTGTAGACGGTGTCGGGATGATAGTTGTCCATAAAGGCACAGGGGCCATAGTCGATGGTCTCGCCGCACACCAGCATATTGTCGGTGTTCATCACGCCATGGATGAAGCCCAGTTGCTGCCACTGCGCAATCAGCTGCGCCTGCCGGGCAATCACGGCGCGCAGTAGCGCGGCGTAGGGTCGTTCGGCAGCGACTGCCTGGGGATAATGGCGGTCGATGACATGGTCAGCCAGGGTTTTCACCGCCTCAAGGTCGTTCTGTCCGGCGAAGAACTGAAAGGTCCCGATACGAATGTGGCTGCTGCTGACGCGGGTCAGAATGCCGCCAGGGAGCATGCCCTCGCGCATGACGTATTCGCCGGTGGTTACCGCGGCGAGACTGCGTGAGGTGGGTACGCCCAGCGTCGCCATCGCTTCGCTGATCACGTATTCGCGCAGCACCGGCCCCAGCGGTGAACGCCCGTCGCCGCCACGGGCATAGGCCGTGCGCCCGGCGCCCTTGAGCTGAATGTCGTAGCGCTTGCCATCTTTGCCTATTACCTCGCCCAGCAGCGTGGCGCGGCCGTCACCCAGGCGCGGATTCCAGCCGCCGAATTGGTGGCCAGCGTAGGCCGTCGCGATAGGCTGGGAGCCGGGCGCCACCGCATTGCCCGCCAGCACCTCCAGCCCTGCGGGCGACGCCAGCCAGTCGGCCGATATGCCGAGCTGTTCAGCGAGCGCCTGGTTGATGCGAATCAGTGCCGGGGACTTTACCGGCGCGAGCGGTTGCTTACGGTAGAAATGCTCCGGCAGCAACACGTAGCTGTTATCGAACTGAGGGCTGCTGGTGTGAGTCATGAGTCTCCACGCAATGGATTGCGCCGTTAAGGCCTAACGGGGGGCTGAGTATAACCTGAGTAATAGGGGTATTGCTGAGCCTGGGTCAGGCTGCGGGCACGCGGATATGTGCTCAACAACATCAACCTTAACGGCTGACCATCTTCAAGAACAGGAGTACTGACGCTACTGGGGACCAGTAAACGGCTTCGTTCATGTTGTTTACCTCAGCGTTGGCTGATATCGGCTCCGATAAGCCGATTCTGAGACAAAACGCTCAGCCGCAGCTATGTTCTATAAAGGGCTTGACCCATTACCAGGCTCGGCCTTGCCTGGTTGCTGTGGTGCAGAGCGTCAAGGCCGCAACAGAATAACCCTATAAAAACGGAGACACCCACATGCTTGATCGCGCAGCCAGACCCTTAGTGAAAATGGTGGATCGCTACCTGCCAGATCCTTTTATCTTCGTGCTGATACTGACCCTGGTTGCGTTTGCCGCGGCCATGATCTTTGAGGGTCATGGGCCCATGGCGGTTATTCAGATGTGGGGGCAGGGCTTCTGGGATCTGTTGAGTTTTTCCATGCAGATGCTGCTGGTGCTAGTGACGGGCTTTATGCTGGCCAGCACGCCGCTGGTGCGCAACATACTCAAGCGTCTGGCATCCTTGGCAAAGACGCCGGGGCAGGCGATTGTGCTGGTGACTTTTGTGGCCCTGATCGCCAGTTGGATCAATTGGGGTTTTGGTCTGGTGGTGGGTGCGCTGTTTGCCAAAGCGCTTGCGCGACAGATCCGCGTCCATTATCCGCTGTTGATCGCCAGCGCTTACTCAGGCTTTATTGTCTGGCATGGAGGGCTGGCGGGTTCCATTCCGCTGGTCATTGCCACTGACGGGCACTTTAGTGAAAGTGTCATCGGGGTGATTGGTACCGGCGAGACCATTTTTGCGTTTTTCAATCTGGCCATCGTAGTCGCGCTGTTTATCGTAGTGCCGGTGGTGAACCGTCTGATGCTGCCCGGCGAAAAGGACAGTATCTATGTCGACCCCAAGATCCTCGAAGATAACGCTGATGATCAGATCATCATCAGTCGCCCTGCCGAGCACCTTGAGAACAGCCGAATTCTTGCCTGGCTAGTGGGCTTTGCCGGCTTGGCCTACATCGTTCAGTATTTTATCAATAACGGTGGGTTAAACCTGAATATTGTGAATTTCATGTTTCTGTTCCTGGCGATTATCCTGCACCAGACGCCGCGCCGGTTATTGAACAGCTTGAATGAGGCGGTAAAAGGCGGTGCGGGCATCGTCATCCAATTTCCGTTCTACGCCGGGATCATGGGCGTGATGACCGCCTCGGGATTGGCGGCCAGTATTTCTGCAGGGTTTGTCTCGATAGCCAGCGCCGAAAGCCTGCCCTTTTGGAGCTTTATCAGTGCGGGGCTGGTGAATGTTTTTGTGCCCTCCGGCGGTGGGCAGTGGGCTGTGCAAGCCCCGGTAATGTTGCCTGCGGCCCAGGAGCTGGGAGCCAGCATTCCGCGCGTGGCGATGGCCGTGGCCTGGGGTGACGCCTGGACGAACCTGCTGCAGCCGTTCTGGGCTTTGCCGGTGCTGGCTATTGCCGGACTAAAGGCGAAGGACATCATGGGTTATTGTCTGATGCTGCTGGTGATCACCGGGATTATCATCAGTATTGGGCTGACTTGGCTCTAAGGTCATGCTCAGCTCTTGACGGTGGGTAGCCAGAGGCGGCCGGCCAGATCATAAGTCCAATACACGGCGCAAGCTTTGCGTTGCTGTTGTCATTCCACTGTCATATTCGCCGGTCAGCATGGCCTGGCACTTTGTGGCCTTTGATCACTCGCTCCCCGTCGCGGGGCCGAGCAGGCCGTTTTCATTCTGCCGGTACGCCAATGACGCTCAACGAACAACATCAAGCCCTCCTGGCTATTCTTGAAGAAGAGTCAGTGTCCATTCTGTTTCAACCCATTGTCTCCATGGTGCAGCAACGCATCGTCGGTTACGAGGCGCTAAGCCGCGGACCGTCGAACAGCTCCCTGCATTCGCCCCTGACGCTGTTCGCTGCGGCGCGCCAGTGCGGCATGTTGACCGAGCTGGAAATGCTTTGCCGGCGCAAAGCGGTGATGGCTTTCAGTCGGCTGCGCTTGCCAGGCAGCTTGTTCCTCAACGTGTCGCCGGAAAGCCTGCTGGAAAAGCAGCATTATCCCGGGCGCACACTGGCGATGTTGCAGGCCGCCGGCATGACCCCGGATCAGGTGGTGATTGAACTTACCGAACAGGCTCCCATCGACAACTTTGCGCTGCTGCACAGCGCCTTGGTGCATTACCGCGACATGGGTTTTCGTATCGCCCTGGATGATCTGGGCGCGGGCTATTCGAGCCTGCGGTTGTGGTCGGAATTGCGCCCGGATTTCGTCAAGATCGATCGACACTTTATCGATGGGATTCACCTTGATCCACTCAAGCGCGACTTTGTCGGCTCGATTCTTACTCTGGCCAAGGCTTCCCAGGCGCACATCATTGCTGAAGGTATCGAGCACACCGAAGAGCTCAAGGTGCTGGAGGACATGGGTGTGGACTGGGTGCAGGGTTACTGGTTGGGTCGCCCGGAAGCTGAGCCAGTCTCCTGCCAGAACGCCATGCAGGCACAACTGGCCAGCCGGGATGCCGAACACACGCTGGCACCGGAGCAGGCACTGGACTCGCTGTTGATCAGCGTGCCGGGCGTACATGAAAGCGAGACGGTCAGCCAGGTGCTGGCCCGCTTTCAGCAGCAAGCCAGTCTGAACAGTCTGGCGATACTCAATGACGCCATGGAGCCGGTCGGCACCGTGCATTGCCACAGCTTGAGCCAGACCATGCTCAAGCCTTTCGCCAGTGAGCTGTACGGGCGCAAGCCGATCAGCCGGCTGATGGATCGGGACTACCTGGTGGTCGATGTGCAACAGAGTCTGGAGCGCGTCAGCCGCTTGTTGACCAGCCGCGCCCGCCAGCGCATCGAAGAGGACTTCATCATCCTGCGCGAGGGCAAGTATGCCGGACTGGGGAGGGTGATTGATGTACTGCGGCACATCACCGAACTGAAGATTATTCAGGCCCGGCATGCCAATCCACTGACCTTGCTGCCCGGCAATATCCCGATTCAGGAATGCCTGGCGCGTCTGCTGGCCAACGCTCAGGAAGCGCGCTTGTGCTACATCGATCTGGATGCATTCAAGCCCTTCAATGATATCTACGGCTATGGCAAGGGGGATGAGGTGCTGCTGGGACTGGCGCAGATCCTGCGCACCCTGTGCGATCCGCGTTGCGATTTTGTCGGCCACATCGGCGGCGATGATTTTATGCTGGTGTTGCGCAGCGCCGATTGGCGCGAGCGGTTACAGCGACTGGAGCAGCGCTTTCAGCAGCTGTGCTGCCCCTTCTATCGCCCGGAACATGTCCAGGATGGCGGCTTTTCCGCCCCGGACCGACACGGCCAGTGGCGTCATCATGGCCTGTTGCAGCTGTCGGTGGGCGTGCTGATACTGCCGGCTAAAGGGCATGGTATCCGTGATCCGGCCCAACTGGCGGAAATGGCCTCGCATGCCAAGCACGAGGCCAAGCGCGTGCCCGGCTTCAGTGTGGTGTGTGAAAACCTGGAAACGGCTGTGGCGCATCTGCACGTCAGCCAGACCAGCAGTCAGGCCAGCGGATAACGCGCGGGCGGCTGCTGTTAGCTGGCGCCAGGCGTTTTGAGCTTGGGAAAACCGAAGATGATCGCCGCCACGGCGACCAGGCCCAGTAGCCAGCAGTAATACACCTGGCTGACCAGCACCAGCGGTGAGACCGCCGCCAGTGAGCCGGCCAACAATATCTGCGCGCCATAGGGAATCAGGCCCTGCACCACGCAGGAGAAGATATCCAGCAAGCTGGCGCTGCGGCGGCGATCCACCTGGTAGTCATCTGCCAGTTCCTTGGCGACGCTGCCGCTGATGATGATCGCCACCGTGTTGTTGGCGACAAACAGGTTGGCCAGGCTGACCAGGGCGGCTATTGCGGTTTCGCCGCTGCGCCGGCCGGTCTTGCCAATGCGCGTGGCCAGGCGCTGAATAGCGTTACGCAACCAGGCCAGGCCGCCTTCGCGCTTCATGATCGCCGAGAGTCCGCCAATAAACATCGACAGGATCATGATCTCGAGCATGCCTTCAAAGCCGCGGTAGATGTCGCCGCCCCAGGTGGCCAGGCCATAGTCGTCCGCCACCAGCAGGCCGGTC
>JAWOGT010000156.1:0-19153 GCA_046496585.1 Halopseudomonas sp. | reverse complement strand
CTCAGCACCACAATCGGCACGCGCAGCAGGTCCGGCCGGAATACCCGCTCGCAGGAGGCATAGAAAGAATTGCAATCAATCAGCGCAAATACCGGCTCAACCATGATGGCGGTGCCTACGGATGCTGTCGGTGACCACGCCCCAGATCACCAGGTCATCGCCTTCAAGAATATACCGCGGTGGATACTTGGGATTTTCCGAGCACAGCACCACCTCATCGCCACGTAGCGCCAGGCGCTTAACCAGGGTCTCGCCGTTAATCGCTGCGATCACCACATCGCCATGCCGACCGGTCAGCGCTCTACTCACCACCAGCACATCGCCATCCAGAATGCCGGCGCCGGTCATGCTGTCGCCATCGGCCCGCACCAGGTAGGTATGCGGCGCGTCGATATCCAGCAACTCATCCAGCGATAACGTCTGCTCCAGGTGATCTTGCGCAGGGCTGGGGAAGCCGGCAGAAACCCGCGAGGAAAAAAAAGGCAGCTCAATAGCAGAGCTGCCCACAGGACCTAGAATAGTAACGGCGCTCATGGAAGTGACCTTGATTTATACTGTACGTACATACAGTAAACGAAATTCGCCTTTCAGGGTCAAACGAAAAACTGTAAACAACGACAGCTGGCCAGATCAACGGTTGTTTTGAACCTGGCCGCGGGTATGCCGGGTCGTTCTTCTTGCCCGAGCCTCTGGGTCTTTGCTACTGGGTTCTCATAGATCGCCGGGGTGGATTAACCTCAGCCACCATGCCCGGACTGCGGTCAAGACAGCTTATCTTGCCCCACTCCGGCATCTGACATAACCTCCGCCCACGGACAGCAAAAGATTTGCAAAAAAACCATACTTACTAGGGATCAGAATGAAAAAAGCCATTTACGGGGCGCTGCTGTTGGCCTCAACCGTTTTGCTTAGTGCTTGCTCAAGCGGGCCGTCGGAAAACGACATCAAGGCGTTGCTGGAAGCGCAAATGGACAAGATGTCCGCCATGGTCAGTGAGCTCGGCGGCGATAGCATGTCCGGCCTGTTGCAAGTCGAGATCCACAACGTCACCATTCATGGCTGCGAAGAAGAGCGCACTGATGTATACCGCTGTGATGTAGAAGTGGATGCGACGGCACCGGTTATTGGTCGCTCGGTCGAACGCTCGGAGATTTTGCTGGCCAAATCTGACGGCGGCTGGATACAGGCGCACTAACACCAGCACTCGGCATTTAAACTGGCTGTCCGGTCTTTTCAATGCAGAGTGTGCGCTCACGTGTGGCAGCTCAACACATCCAAACCAGCCGCTATCAGGCAATGCGCTGATTCGACTGCAACGCATCCAGGCGGTCTCTGCGCTCAACGAATTTCAGCGCAAACAACAGCAGGCTACCCAGCAGCATGACCGCTGCAGCGCACCACAGCCCAACCGCATAACCGCCAAAGCGAGTGGCCAGCACGCCGGTCAGCGCCGGCCCGATGATCTGCGCCACGCCATAGGCCAGGGTCATGCGTCCCATCATGCGCGCGGGCCGCGTGGGGTAATAACGCCCAGCCATGGTCAACACCAGACTGACCATGCCGATAAAGGTAGCACCGAACAGCCAGGCGCCGGCCAGTGCCGCCCATAAACTGTGATGCAGCACCGGCAATAGAATGCCAACCACTTGCAGCAGCGCCGCCATGATCAGGGCATTCAGCTCACCGCTGCGCCGGGCGATCAAATCCCAAATAATGCAGGCTGGCGCAGCCCCAATCCCGAGCAGCAAAAAGGCCAGATTGCCACGTCCACTCAACCCTGGCAGTTGCTCGACGATAGCCACGATAAAGGTGGCGCTGACCACATAGCCAACGCCAGCACAGAAATAGGCGGCCATGAAGATTTGCAGATATAACCGACTGGGTGGATTGTCCGGCATTGCCGCGCCGCTGGTCGTCTTGCCGCTGGTATCCGGGGGTGGCAGCCAGCGTAGTGCCGGAATCGCCAGTAATACCGCTAACCCGCTGAGCGCCAGCCATTGCTCGCGCCAGTCAAGCCACTGATCAAACAGGCCGATCAGGGCCGCGCACAGGGCAATGCCCAGCCCGATGCCGGCGAAATGAATGCCCAGTTCACGGCGCTGACCATGACGCATCAACCAGTTGAGAATCAGCGCGCTGCCCAGCAACATGCCGGCAGCGCTGCACAGGCCGGCAATAAAGCGCGACAGCGCCCAGACCCATAGCTCGGTACTGGTCGCCATCACCACAGTACTGAGCACGGCAATCACAATGCCCCAGCGGTACAAGCGATCCTTCAGGCGGAGGTCACTGATAACCGACGCCAGTAATGCGCCACACAGATAGCCGGCATAGTTGATAGCCGCCAGCCAACCGGCGTCGGCCAGGCCGAGGCCGGCCTGGGACTGCATTTGCGGGAGCAAGGGCGTATAGGCAAAGCGCGCCACACCGAGGGTCAGCATCAGGCTGAAAATCCCGGCGCAGAGCACTTGCAGGCGTTGGGTAGCAAGAGTCATGAGGCGATTATGCATGCCCGACAGGATAGCTGCCACTGTATTGATGAGGGTGATAGTGTGGGCTGTTTAAGGCAGGTGGCGGGTTCAATCTGTTCTCGATCCACCGGCTGCAAGTGACAGCGTCAGAAAAACAACCAATCGCTGCAGAGCTGACGGGTATGACAGAAAAACGCCTGCCGCCACTGCCGCTGACAACTGATAAGATAAAGAGCTAAAAAACCGCCGCATCGCGCAAGAAATGCTCAAACAGAGCATTCTGCTCGGTCATTATTTGCCGAAGGTTGCACGCCCATGCTGGAACAGCTTGAGAAAACGAAACTGATCGAAATTGCCTCGGATCAGGCGTTCAATGCCATCCTGATAACCGATGCCAATTTTGCTGATGGCGGGCCTTTTATCGAGTATTGCAATCCGGCGTTCTGTCGCATGACCGGATACAGCCATCAAGAATTGCTTGGCGCATCACTACGCATTCTACAAGGACCCAAGACCGACCCCGAAGTCATCCAATCTTTGCGTCAGGCACTCAAGCAGCGCACATTTTGGGAAGGCCGGACGAGCAATTATCGCAAGAATGACGAAGCCTACATCGTCAATTGGAACATTTCCCCGGTCACCAACAAGCAGGGTGAGTTGACCCATTTCGTATCAGTACAGCAGGACGTAACCCTTCGCGAACAGGTGACTACCGAGCGTGACGTGCTGATTCAAGCGCTCAATCAGGCACTCGATCCGGTACTGGTGACCGATCGCGATGCAGCCATTATCTTCGTCAACCAGGCTTTCGAGCGACTGACCGGCTTTGCTGCAAACGAAGTACTGGGTAAATCGCCAAAACTCTTGAGTTCAGGCGAACAAGCCGCGACTTTCTATGCAGACATGTGGCGTGCATTGGGTAACAACCAACCGTTTCAGGCCCGATTCGTCAACCAGCGCAAGGACGGCAGTCGCTACCATGCAGAGCAGAGTATCGCGCCCGTTCTGGACAGTGCGGGTAACTGCACGCATTTCATCAGTACTTCATGGAAAGTCGATAATCTGGTCGAGCGTGAGAAAGTCCTGCATGCCATGGCCAACGAAGACAAGCTGACCGGGCTGCTTAATCGCCGCGCCGGTGATGAACGGCTGCAGCATGCTCTTCAGGCCTTTGCCGACGGCCAGCAGAGCCTGTGTGTGATTTTTTGCGACATCGACCATTTCAAGCTCGTCAATGACCGCTTTGGCCATTTAACCGGTGACCGCATCATTCGCCAGATTAGCCAGTTCATAAGCGAACAATTACGCGCAGATGATCCGGCCATCCGCTGGGGTGGTGAAGAGTTTTTGCTGCTGGTCGCAGCGCCGCTTGCTGCTGCCGAAATGCTCGCCGAGCGGCTACGCGCGGGGATAGAAGCCCTGGCCGACGCCGAAGTCGGAACAGTGACCCTGTCGTTTGGCGTTGCCGAGGCCAGGCCGGATGAACCCGTTACGCAATTGCTCGGCCGGGCTGATGCGGCGATGTACCGCGCAAAGAACAGTGGACGCAATCGGGTCTGTAGTGCCTGAACTGACCCCGCCTGGTCGATTTGAACGAGACAGATAAATCCAGGCGAGCGTCTACCGCTCCTCCGCGCGCCGCCATTGGGCATCCAGAAAGCTGACCATGTCCTCAGCCAGCATTGCGATCTGCTCTGGCGGAACCTCACGTTGTGCAAACGAACGCAGGCCCATGATTTGCGCCTGAATCAGTCGCGCCACACGCGGGCAATCAAGATCCTCACGGACTTCGCCCCGGCGCCAGGCTTCCTCGAGCACGGCTGCAAACCTGCCTTCAATCAACAGGAAAATATCGTTGATCTTGGCCTGCAGTGGCGTCTGCGCGTCGTTCAGCTCCAGTAACGTCTTCACCAGCATGCAGGCCCTGGCGGGTGGTTCACGACCGTCGGCATAGCTTGATGCCAGCAGTCGGAGATAACTCTTCAGGCCATGGGTGACTGAGGGGTATTGGGCAAGATGATCCTCCATCTCCTGAAGCATGTTGCGCAGATACAGATCCAGCGCTTCTGAAAATAGCCCGTCCTTGCTACCGAAAGCGGCGTAAAGACTGCCAGGCCGCATATCCAGCGCGTGCTCTATCTGCTTCATCGAGGCGGCAGTGTAGCCGCGCTGCCAAAACAGCGTAACGGCTCGGGCGAGTGCAATGTCGCGATCATATTTTGCCATTCTTGGCATCTTGCTGTGTCCTTGCGCCTGGGCGTCGGTATTTGAATCAAAAAGGAATAGTACTTGAAAGACGGGCCAATTCGAACTAGCCTGAATGGGTACTTGAGCGATCGCTCAATAACGACCGGAGCTAATATGACTGATTTTAAGCTACATGATCAAACTTCTGCACCTGAAGCGTCCCAACCGCTGCTGGAAGATTCTGCCAAGTCCTATGGCATGATCCCAGGTTTGCACGCGGTCATGGCCGAGGCGCCGGCGGTGCTGGAAGGCTACCAGCAACTCCATCGACTGGTGATGGATACCAGTTTTAATAGCGACGAAAAGACCGTGCTCTGGCAAGCGATCAATGTCGAGCATAACTGTCATTACTGTGTGCCCGCCCACACCGGCATTGCCAAATCAATGAAGGTCTCGGATGAGGTGATCAACGCGTTGCGCAATGAAACACCTTTGCCGAACGCCAAGCTGGAAGCGCTAAGAACCTTTATTTTAGCGGTGGTACGTCAACGCGGCGAGGTGACCGCGCAAGAGCTGCAGGCTTTTTATCAGGCGGGCTACGCCCAGCAGCAAGTGCTTGAAGTGATTCTGGGATTGGCGCAAAAAGTCATGAGCAACTATATCAATCACATTGCGGGCACCCCGGTAGACGAGCCGTTCAAGAAGTTCGCCTGGGAAAAAGCGCAGTGAGCTCGATGTCAGCCTAAAGTATCCTGATTGGGGTCGGCGGTTTATCCGTCGGTTACCACCGTCAGGATGAAAGCCGCCCCAGCTTATTTTCAGGAAGTGTCTATGCCCACTAATATACCTATCAAGCCTGCAGTCATCGTTTTTGACGTCATCGAAACGCTGTTTCCACTCGAGCCTTTACGGGCGAAACTCGAGGGAGCCGGCCTGCCCGGTCATGCGTTGGAAACCTGGTTCGCACAGCTGCTGCGCAATGCCTTTGCGCTGAATGCGACCGACAGTTATAGCGCTTTTCGCGACATTGCCGTTGATGCACTCCAGGCGCAGGCGAGCGCTCATGGCCAGACACTGACGCCAGACCAGCTCTCCGGGATTATCGGCACCTTTGCTCAGCTTGATGCCTATGACGACGTCGCCCCCACCATGGCACGCCTGGCCGAGAGCGGTATCCGGCTAGTCGCGCTAACCAATGGCAGTGCAGAGGTAACCAAGAAGCTGCTCGAGCGGGCAAAGGTCAGCCACTTTATTGAGCACGTCATCTCTGTCGACGAGGTGCAACTGTGGAAACCACGCAAGGAAGTCTACCTGCACTGTGCACAGCGCTGCGGTGTCGAACCCAGCGCGATGATGCTTATCGCCGCCCACAGCTGGGATGTGCACGGAGCAAACAAGGCCGGTCTGAGAACGGCTTTTTTACGCAGGCAGGGTCAATCCTTTGCGCAGGTAATGCAGCAGCCTGAGCTTTATGCAGATGATCTGCACCACCTCATTCGCCAGATCCTCCCCCAGCAGGGCTAAACGCTCAAACCTGTTCAACAAACCAAGGGAGGTTCATGGCCTTGGCCTGCTGCGACCAGCGAGCATTGCCGCCAAGGCCGATGTCATCAGTTGCAGGTGAGTCATAGGGACAGGTTCAGTTCGGCAATCAACGCTTCACGCCGTTTAAGTGCAGCAAGGCCTGCCTCCCCCAGTCTGCTCGCCACTGCACTGAGCAGGCCCTCGACCAGAAGCATGAAGGCACACATGCTGTTACTGAAGAACAGGCTGTGATTGGGCACATAGAAACTATGCAACGCCACCTTGGCCAAGGGTGAACTGCTCGAATCCGTCAAGGCGATCACCCTGATACCCTGCTTCGCCGCAATGGCCGCTGTAGCCAAGACACTCGGGGTGTAGGGAAAACAACTGGCTACCACCAGGACATCCCCTGCATCCAGTTGCGCAATGGCGTCCGCAACGCCCTGACGGCCAGAGTCTAGTGGGGCCACATCGGGTCTTAACATGCCAAGCCCGTAAGCCATGAACAGAGCTAACGAGTTGAACTGGCGCATGCCATGCACTCTTACCCGGTGCGCACTGGCCAGCAACTGTGTGGCCGCATCGAACTCTCCAGGCTCAATCTGCACAATCATACTCGCGATGTTCGAGCTCTCCTGACGCCCCAGGCGGGCCAACTGGGAGATGGAGTCGCTGGTCTCGCTCTTGAATAGCAGCCGAGACGCTTGATCACTGTAAAAATGTTTGCCCTGCGCAACCTCCCGGCGAAACACATCCTGGAACTTGCTGAAACCCGCATACCCCAGCCGCTGGGCGAGTCGTGACAAGGTAGAGGCATTGACCTCGAACTGCTTCGCAAGCTCACTGATCGATGAGACGGCGGCGCGCTGAGGCGACTCGATCAGCGCCAGCAAGACACGTCTGGAACTGCCTCCGAGTCGTATGTCAACGTCGCCCCGCTCGATCGACTCAAGCAGCAGCTGCAAGCCGGCAACGGTATCTGGCAGTGTCTCAGGGGCAATAGCCATGCGGGTTCCCGTGTATGTCAGGTTGATAGAACAATGCGCTGAGCAGGCGCGCTAGCGACATTCGCCGCTGAGTATACTCTGGATTCTACCGGGGCCTGACCAATGAGAAATAGCGCGCATGCCATTATTAAGTGCATTTATACCGAGCAAAGTAGGCAAACCTGCTTTTTTCCCGCTCATCATGCACAAATAAGATGCATGATTGATTGCAAAACTTATATTTGCACTTAATATTTGCATATCTATCCCGGAGGACCTCATGAGCCACGTATTCCACCGCAGCCTCACGCAAAGCTACCCAATCGCTGTTACCGGCGACGGCCCCTACCTGATCGACAGCCAGGGCCGCCGCTACCTGGATGCCAGCGGCGGAGCGGCTGTCTCCTGCCTGGGGCATAGCGATGCGCAGGTCATCGAGGCGATCCAGCAACAGGTCAGCACACTGGCTTACGCGCACACATCGTTTTTTACCAATGAGCCGATGGAGGAGCTGGCTGACTTTCTGATCGCCCGGGCCCCCGAAGGCTTGACGTCGGTGTACTTCGTCTCCGGCGGCTCGGAGGCCATCGAAGCGGCGTTAAAACTGGCCAGACAATACTTCATCGAAATCGGCCAACCGCAGCGCACGCACCTGATCGCTCGCCGCCAGAGTTACCACGGCAATACGCTGGGCGCCCTGGCGACGGGGGGGAATGCCTGGCGGCGCAAACAGTTCGCGCCACTGCTGATTGACGTCAGTCATGTAAGCCCGTGCTATGCCTATCGCGAACAGAAGGAGGGCGAGTCGGCTGAGGGGCTCGGCATCCGCCTGGCCGCCGAACTCGAAGCGGAAATCCTGCGGTTCGGTGCCGAGAACGTGATGGCCTTCGTGGCCGAGCCCGTAGTCGGTGCCACCTTGGGCGCAGTACCCGCAGTTCCGGGTTACTTCCGGCGCATTCGTGAGGTCTGTCAGCGCTACGGCGTGCTGTTGATACTCGATGAAGTGATGTGCGGCATGGGCCGCACGGGCAGCCTGTTTGCTGCCGAGCAAGAAGGCGTGACAGCGGATCTGATCACCATTGCCAAGGGCCTTGGCGCGGGTTATCAGCCGATCGGTGCGACGCTGGTCAGCGCTGAAATCCATGACGCCATCGCCGGCGGTTCAGGCTTTTTCCAGCACGGCCATACCTATATCGGCCACGCCACCGCCTGCGCCGCCGCCTTGGCCGTTCAGAAGGCGATTGAAGAGCGTAACCTGCTCCCACGCGTAGCTCGCCTCGGCGAGGGATTGCGCGAACGCCTGCTAGAGCGCTTCGCCGCCCATCCCAATGTTGGCGATATTCGAGGCAGAGGGCTGTTCCAGGGTCTGGAGTTGGTCGCCGACCGCGACAGCAAAAAAGCCTTCGATCCGGGGCTCAAACTCAACGTCCGAATCAAGCAGGCGGCCATGGAACAAGGCCTGATGTGCTATCCGATGGGCGGCACGGTCGACGGCCAGACAGGTGATCACATCCTCCTCGCCCCACCCTTCATTCTGCAAGAGACCCACCTGGATGAGATCGTTCAGAAGCTGGAAACGGCCGTGCACAGTGCACTCAACAGCATTGGCAAGGCGTCAGGGACATGAGCATCCGATCGCGTCTCAGCACGCTGAGTGAAGACTCAATGAGTGCGGCGCAGCGCACTGTGCTGAGCGACATCCTGAATGGTCCACGGGGCAATCTTGATGGCCCGTTCCTGGCCTGGATTCATAGCCCTGAGCTCGCCCATCACGCCCAGCGGCTGGGACAGTTCTGTCGCTATGGCACCGGTCTGGAACTGCGCTTGAGCGAACTCGCGATCCTGTTCACTGCGGCTTGGTGGCAATCTCAAGCCGAGTGGCAAATCCACGAACCTATTGCTCGTGAGGCCGGGGTTTCTGACGCCGTCATTGAGGCGTTGCGCCTGCAACAGGAACCTGAATTCACTCAACCTGACGAACGTCTGATTTATCAATTCGGCAAGTCGCTCTACACCCATCGACGGGTTGATGATGCGCTCTATACCGAGGCCGTCGGCCTGTTTGGTGAGCCCGCGGTAGTCGAATTGGTTGGTATTCTCGGCTACTACGCCTTGGTAGCGATGACACTGAATGTCTTCGCGGTACGGCGGGACACGAATACTCCCCTGCCCTTCGCTGAAGGCTGATTGCGGGTCTAATATATCTACTGTGGCTTCGGCTCCAGGCACATGGGCTGGATCAAGCCCGCCATGACGCAGGATTTGAACAAGCAGTACTGGATGCTGTCAAAAGATCATCTGTGTGGCGAGCGCCTGAGTGTAGCGAAGCATCGATATCAGCAGTTCGCCGAGGCGATTAGGTTCAAGCTTGAGCTGCCAGGCTGGCCCAAGCAAGGGAACAGAACAGAGGGGCCGGGATAATGCAGCGCCAGCAGGTTGAAAGCCAAGCCGATGTGGCCAATCTCGGTGCCATAGTCTCGGTCCGCGGCACCGTAGTCGACATACGCTTTGACGGGATACTGCCGCCGGTGCGCAGCCTGCTGCGTGCGGGGAGTAGCGATCAGGTACTCCTTGAGGTCCTGGCTCAGCGCGACGAGCGCCACGTCCGCTGCATCGCCCTGACCCCGACTCAAGGCCTGGCCCGCGGGATGCCCGTCAAGGACAGTGGTGGGCCGCTGCAAGCACCGGTTGGCAAACCCATCCTCTCACGCATGCTCGATGTTTTCGGCAACACCGTGGATCGCGGCCCACCGCTGGAAGGCGTTCAATGGCGCTCGGTACACAACAAGCCGCCGCCGCTGGTACGGCGCTCGACCCGCTCCGAAGTCTTCGTGACCGGCATCAAAGCCATCGATGTACTCACGCCACTGGAGCGCGGCGGCAAGGCTGGCCTGTTCGGCGGTGCCGGCGTTGGCAAAACGGTGCTGCTGACCGAAATGATCCACAACATGATCGGCCACCAACAGGGCGTCAGCATTTTCTGTGGCATCGGCGAGCGTTCGCGGGAGGGCGAAGAGCTGCACCGCGAGATGGAAGCCGCCGGCGTGTTGCCCAACATGGTGATGATTTTCGCGCAGATGAACGAGCCGCCCGGCGCGCGCTTTCGAGTGGGACATGCGGCGTTGACCATGGCCGAGTACTTCCGTGACGATGAGCACCGCGATGTGCTGCTGCTGATCGACAATATCTTCCGCTTCATTCAGGCCGGCTCGGAGGTTTCCGGGCTTATGGGCCAGATGCCCTCGCGCCTCGGTTATCAACCCACCATGGGTACCGAGCTGGCGGCACTGGAAGAGCGCATTGCCAACACCGACAGCGGCGCCATCACCTCACTTCAAGCGGTTTATGTGCCGGCGGACGACTTTACCGATCCCGCCGCAGTACACACCTTTTCGCACCTGTCTGCGTCCATCGTACTGTCACGCAAACGCGCCAGCGAAGGCCTGTTCCCGGCCATCGACCCGCTGCAATCCAGCTCGAAAATGATCACACCGGGAATCGTTGGCAAACATCACTACGCGATAGCGCAAGCCATTCGGCGCACCCTGGCACAGTACGCCGAACTGAAAGACATTATCGCCATGCTCGGGCTGGAGCAGTTGTCCTCCGAGGACCGCAAGGTAGTCGCTCGCGCGCGCCGGCTGGAGCGCTTTTTGACGCAACCCTTTTTCACCACCGAGCAATTTACCAACCTGAGCGGCAAGCTGGTCAGTCTGGAAGATGCCCTGGACGGCTGCGAGCGCATTCTGGCTGACGAGTTCAAGGATATACCCGAAAGTGCGCTCTACATGATCGGGGCTATCAGTGAAGCCCGGGCAAAAGCCAAAACCAGTCCTGAGTCTACAGATCAGCCCTCCGAGGACCCCGAGCATGCCATTGATGACGCTTAAGGTACTGCTGCCCTTCGAGGTATTCATCAACGAAACCCGCGTCTCGCGCATCGTGGTCGAGACGGTACAGGGTTCATTCGGACTGCTGCCACAGCGTCTGGACTGCGTCGCAGCGCTGGTGCCGGGTATCCTGACGTTCGTGGACGATGTGCAGAGCGAAGTCTTCGTCGCCCTGGATGCTGGCGTCATGGTCAAGACCGGGCACGATGTAGTGATTTCAGTGCGCCAAGCGATTCGTGGCACAGATCTGGCGCGTTTGCATGAGGCGATCGAAGAGCAGTTTCTGAGCCAGAACGCGCAGCAAGAAGCCATGCACGCGGCGATGGCCAAGTTGGAAACGGGCTTCCTGCGGCGCTTCGCGTTACTGCGGGATCGTTCACCATGACTCGGGATACCAAGCGCAAAGCCCCAAGTTCAGCGTCCAACGACCCGACCCTGGCACGGCAAATTGGCGTCAAGGCGGCACGCAAGCTGAAAGCACGCCGCAAGGGCCCACCGGGGGTCTGGTTCGGGCTTGGCATGATGGGCCTGATCGGCTGGTCGGTGGTAGTGCCCACGCTGCTGGGTGCGGCGCTCGGCCTGTGGCTGGATCAGCATTACCCCGAAGGCCGTTCCTGGACGCTGGCACTGCTGATGGCCGGACTGACCCTCGGTTGCCTGAACGCCTGGCACTGGGTCTCGCAGGAGGACAGGTCGATACATCAGGATCAGGAGGACGACGATGCCTGACGACATCAGCGGGCTATTGAGTGCCGTACTGGCGCTGCTGGCTGGCGGCACACTGGGAGCGATGTTCTTCGCCGGCCTGTGGTGGACAGTGCAGCGGGGTGCCGCTTCGCCGACGCCGGCACGCTGGTTCATCGGCAGCCTGATTCTGCGCACCGGCATCGTCCTCGCCGGTTTCTATGTCATTGGTGCGGGCCAGCCATTGTCCCTCGGCTTGTGCCTGCTGGGGTTTGTGCTGGCGCGCGCGCTGGTTCTGCGGATAACCCGCAACCGGCCGGCCGCAACTGCGCCAGCAATAGCGCACAACCCAGGAGAACCGCCATGCGCCTGACGCCGGATGACTGGATCTTCTGGCAGTACGGCGTGTTCACGCTGAACGCCACCATTGTCTTCACCTGGGCACTGATGGCGGTGCTGGTGCTGGGCTCTGCGTTGATCACCCGCCGCTTGGCCACCGGGCACGAACGCTCACGCTGGCAGAACCTGCTGGAGATCGTGGTGACCGGTATCATGGGTCAGATCAAGGATGTCGGCCTGAAGAACCCGCAACACTACCTGGGTTTCCTCGGCACCCTGTTCCTGTTCGTCGCCGCTGCGGCATTGGCCACCGTGATCCCCGGCTACGAGCCGCCAACAGCTTCGCTGTCGACCACCGCCGCACTGGCGCTCTGTGTCTTGATGGCCGTTCCGCTGTTTGGCATCTCCAGCCAGGGGCTGATGAGTTACCTGAAATCCTATATGCAACCGACACCCATCATGCTGCCGTTCAACCTGATCAGCGAAGCCTCACGCACCATGGCACTGGCCGTGCGCCTGTTCGGCAACATGATGAGTGGCGCCATGATCATCGCCATTCTGTTATCCATCACGCCTTTTGTCTTCCCCATCGTGATGACACTGCTGGGCTTGCTGACCGGCATGGTGCAGGCCTACATCTTCACTATTCTGGCAGCGGTGTATATCGCTGCGGCCACGCGCAGCAGCATGGCCGCCAAGGCACCTGCACCGGAGCCAGAGGCATGAACCTCTGCCCTACCCCCAATCAACCACCACAAAGGCACAGCTTATGGACGCTCTTACCTGGATCGCCGTCGCATCCATCGTCATGGCAGGCTTGACCACAGGTTTTGGCACGCTCGGACCGGCGCTCTCCGAAGGCCGGGCGGTAGCCGTTGCGCTGAGCTCGCTGGCCCAGCAGCCTGATGCATCGGCAACCATCACCCGGACGCTGTTCGTTGGCCTGGCAATGATCGAGTCCACCGCAATTTATTGTTTCGTGGTGTCGATGATCCTCATCTTTGCCAACCCATTCTGGAATGCCGCACTGGCTGCAGCCGCCCAGGCCTCAGGCAACTAGGCCATGCCCATCGACTGGTTTACCGTTGGCGCGCAGGTACTGAACTTCATCATTCTTGTGTGGTTGATGAAGCGCTACCTTTACCAGCCCGTATTGAACGCCATTGCTGCGCGAGAGCAGAAGATTGCTGCAGCGCTGGCAGACGCCGCCGCCACCAAGGCGCAAGCACACCAGCAACGGAGCGAATTCGAGGAAAAGAACAAGGCCTTCGAGCAAGCGCGCGCAGACTTGTTGCAACACGCCACGGCAGCAGCAGCGGCAGAAGGCGAGCGCCTGCGTAGCGAGGCTATCAAGGCCGCCGACAAGGCCAGCGCCAAGCGCGCGAAGGCGCTGGCGCTCGACACGCAGCAGTTGCATGCCGAGATCGTTCGACATACCCAGCAGCAGGTATTTGATATCGCTCGCCGGGCGCTAGGCGACCTCGCAGATGCCAGCCTGGAGCAGCGCGCATGCGAGGTATTCGTTCAGCGCCTGCAGGCCGCTGATGGCGAAGCTCTAGCCGCACTCAGCAGCGCACTCAAGGCCACCTCCGAGTCTGCTCCAGCCCTGGTGCGCAGCGCTTTCGAGCTGCCCGCTGCGCAGCAGGCCACGATTAAAACCGCACTGGACGAGCGGTTCGGGCAGCCGATTGCGCTGAGCTTCGAGACCACGCCTGATCTGGTTGCTGGCATCGAGCTCAGCGTCCAGGGACAGAAGCTGGCCTGGAGTATTGCACACTACCTGAGTGCCTTGGCCTCAAGCGCGCAAGCGACGCCCGACTCGCCGGAGGCGGCATGACCACGGCGACACCCGACAGCCCCAGCCTGCAAAGCGTCGTTGCAGGCGCGTTCGGTGACATTGGGCAGCGCCTGCACGCGTTCAAACCGCAACTGTTGCCAACCGAGGTAGGCACCATCGCCAGCGTCTCTACCGGGATCGCCCGGGTTCACGGGCTGCAGCACGTCAGCTCGGAAGAGCTGCTGCTGTTTCCCGGAGGCCTTTCGGGTATCGCGTTCAATCTCAACGAAGACAATATCGACGTGGTACTGCTGGGCGACTACGCGCACCTGCAGGCCGGCCATGAAGTGCAGCGCACCGGGCGAGTCATGGACGTAGCCGTCGGTGACGCCTTGCTGGGCCGGATGATCGACCCGCTCGGGCGGCCGCTGGATGGGTTGGGCCCGATAGCCACACACCAGCGCTTGCCGATCGAACGGCCCGCGACGGCGATCATGGATCGCGCTCCGGTAACGGAACCCTTGCAGACCGGCCTGAAAGTCATAGATGCGCTGATTCCGATCGGTCGCGGCCAGCGTGAACTGATCCTCGGCGACCGCCAGACCGGCAAGACGGCGATCGCCATCGACAGCATTTTCAATCAGCGTGGCAAGAATGTGCTCTGCGTGTATTGCGCCATCGGTCAACGCGCGTCAGCGGTGGCCAAGTCGGTAGCCAACCTGCGCGAGAAAGAGGCGCTGGCCTACACGGTAGTGGTGGTGGCCGAAGGTAGCGAGGCCCCCGGCCTGTCCTATATCGCGCCCTACGCCGCCACTAGTATCGCCGAGCACTTCATGGAACAGGGCCGTGACGTACTGATTGTCTACGACGATCTCACCCACCACGCCCGCGCCTACCGTGAGCTGTCATTGCTGCTGCGCCGCCCACCGGGTCGCGAGGCTTTTCCCGGCGACATCTTTTACATCCACTCACGCATGCTTGAGCGTGCCACCCATCTGAATGATGAGCGCGGTGGCGGCTCGCTGACTGCGCTACCGATCATCGAGACCGAGGCGCAGAATATCTCGGCCTACATCCCGACCAATCTGATTTCCATTACTGATGGGCAGATCGTGCTGTCGCCATCCCTGTTCGAACTCGGGGTACTGCCAGCCATTGATGTTGGCCAGTCGGTCTCGCGGATTGGCGGCAAGGCACAGCGCGCGGCCTACCGTGCGGTCGCTGGTGACCTGAAGCTGGCCTATGCGCAGTTCGAGGAGCTGGAAAGCTTCGCGCGCTTCGGTGCCCGGCTGGACGAGGAGACTCGACGATCCATCGACCACGGCAAGCGCATCCGCGCCTGTCTGGGTCAGTCCGAATTCTCGCCAGTGTCAGTGCCTGCGCAGATCGCCATCCTGCTGGCACTGAACGCAGCCTTGTTTGACTTCGTCCCCCTTGAGCGTATGGCGGCGGCGCAGCAGGCCGTGGCAGACGTTGCCAATGACTTGCCTGAAGGGCTGCACAAACGACTGACCTCAGGCGACAAGCTGACAGACACGGATCGCCAGCAGATCACTGAAGCCGCCCGCCAAGCCCTTGCCGGCTTCCAACCCCAGCCGGACAACCCGCCACCGCAAGCGGACCCTCTGCCAACTGTAAACGGCGAAAACGCATGACGACCCAGATCAACATTGGCCGGCATAGCAACGTCAGCGCAGCGCCGCGCTGATGGCCAACACCCTCATTGCCCTGCGCCGCCAGCTAGACAGTGCTGGGGATCTCAAGTCCGTGGTCAGTACCATGAAGGCGTCCGCAGCGTCGGCCATTGGGCAATATGAACGCTCGGTAGCGGCCATTGCCGATTACGCGTGCACGGTTGAACTCGGGCTGGGCGTCTGTCTGCGCTCAATCGAGCCAGTGAGTTCACAGGGGCAGGCCTCACCATCGCCTTCTGTTACACCCTTGTCGCACGCCGTGGTATTTGGCTCGGACCAGGGCCTGGTGGGTCGATTCAACGAAGTGGTGGTTGAGCATGCTGTGGCCGCCTTGGCCCAGACTGAATCCAGAGTCTGGGCCGTGGGCGAGCGAGCACATGCGCGTCTTGTCGATGCCGGCATTACCCCCGCAGGCAACTTTGCGGTTCCTGGATCGGTAGAGTTGATCACCCGGCTGGTTGGCGAGATTCTGCTTAAGGTTCAGACCCCGGATGCCTCCGCGGAGGATCGACGGCAGACCGAAACGCATGACGCGGCGCTGACCCTTTTCTACAACCGGCCCAACGCTGCTGGCTACGCACCCGTAAGCCAGCGACTACTCCCGCTGGACGCACACTGGCAGCGCGGACTGGCGAACCAGCCGTGGCCGACCGCGCAACTGCCGGAAGTGCTAGACGTCAGCGCGCAGACCCTGCGCGCCTTCATCCGCGAACATCTGTTCGTCTCGCTGTTTCGCGCCAGCGCAGAGTCGCTGGCCAGTGAAAACGCCAGTCGTCTGGCGGCCATGCAGCGCGCCGACCGCAACATCGGCGAGCTGCAACAGACATTGCATGCCCGCTTTCACCGGCTGCGCCAGGCGGGCATCGACGAGGAGCTGTTCGATGTGATCTCCGGCTTCGACGCCTTAGGGGCCAACGACGGCACCAGCTCGGCGTCCTGACGACGCTACCTGTGCTGTCGGACGGAGGGGCTCGGAGGGCGAGAAAATGCTGGTGATTGTCGACATGCTCGCTCCTTTTGGAAATCGTAGGTAAGGGTAGTTCTGCGCAAACCTTGATGTTCTCCTGCCGCTGGCGGGCTATGTCAGTTCGATAACCAGCACGTGCGCCGCGCTGAAACTGCCGCAGTCTTTTCCGCGCAGTGCATTAACGCCCGGACGCGACTATGGTTATGTCTGAAGCCGATCACCAAGATACTGCTTTGTCGCTCCTGGCGATGTGTTTGAAGTACCGAAACAGCCCATCACAACCTGCCTGGCAAGGATCAACGATGACCGTCGACAATAAAACCACTGCACGGGTAGTGACTGACACCGGGAGCACTGCCTGGAGAACCACGGCATGCGCATTGGCATTACTACCCATGTTTGCCCTGTTATCAGCCTGCGGCGGGCAAGCACGGTTGCCGGCGCACGCCGCGATTGGCGCTGATCCGCAGCTGCCACCGCCGCCCCGCGCCTTGTTTCCCACCGTCAAGATTGCGCCGGCGGTCGGGTGGCCTGACGGCGCCACGCCGACCCCGGCCGCGGATATGCAAGTGACGGCCTTTGCCGAGGGCCTCGACCACCCGCGTTGGCTGTACGTCCTGCCCAATGGCGACGTACTGGTCGCCGAGACCAACGCGCCACCGGGGAAAAGCGGCATCGACGGCATCAAGGGCTGGATGATGAAACGGGTGATGGAACGCGCCGGGGCCGGAGTGCCGAGCGCCAACCGCATCACCCTGCTGCGTGATACCGATGGCGATGGTACGGCCGATTTTCGCAGTGTGTTTCTCCAGAATCTGCATTCACCATTCGGCATGGCGCTGGTCGGCGACACCTTGTACGTGGCCAACGCCAATGCCTTGGTGAAAGTGCCCTATCAGCGCGGTGAGACGAGCATCACCGCCGCTCCTGCCAAGGTTGCTGACTTGCCAGGCAAGGGCGACGAGTTGAACCACCACTGGACCAAGAGTCTGCTCGCCAGTGCCGATGGCGCCCACTTGTACGTGGGCGTCGGATCCAACAGCAACGTCGGCGAGAACGGCATGCAGGTCGAGCACATGCGCGCCGCGATACTCGAGGTTGATACGGCCAGCGGCGCCACGCGAGTATTCGCCTCCGGCCTGCGCAACCCGGTGGGCCTGGACTGGGAGCCGCACACGGGTGAGCTGTGGGCGGTGGTCAACGAACGCGACGAACTCGGCAGCGATCTGGTGCCCGATTACCTGACCTCGGTGCGCCGTGACGCATTCTACGGCTGGCCTTACAGCTACTTCGGCCAGCATATCGATGCGCGCGTAAGCCCCCAACAACCAGAGCTGGTGGCTCGCGCCGTTTCGCCTGATTTCGCCCTCGGCGCGCACGTGGCACCCTTGGGGCTGGCTTTCAACAACGGCGCGCTGGCCGGCTTTGGTGATGGCGCATTTGTCGGCCTGCATGGCTCCTGGAACCGCCGACCCTTAAATGGCTATGAGGTCGTCTTTGTACCCTTCGCCGGCGGTCGCCCGAGCGGCCCGATGCAGGTCCTACTGTCAGGCTTCGTGGACGCGGACGGCAACGCCCGCGGCCGGCCGGTGGGGGTGGTATTGGATGGGCGTGGGGGCCTGCTGGTGGCCGATGACGTTGGCAACGCGGTATGGCGTGTCACACCGGCGCGCGACCTGTCTGGCCGTGCATCCACCAGTATCGAAGGGGTTGACCGCTGACCCGGCATGAGATCGCTCCAGACTGCAGAACCGATCCGCTCGGTTGTGCGGCGCTCCCTATCGCGGCGCGCCTGCGCCGCGATAGGGAGCGTGCCCGGCCCGCACAGAACAAACTGACAATCCCTTTATCCGAGCCGGCAGCGAGCGTACTTCAAGGACGCTGCTGACGCTGATGCTCGAGCATCTGTTCCATCATCAGCTGCATCTGGTCCATGCGATGTTCCATCATCTGCATGCGTTGTGCCTCGTCCATACCGGGCCCGCCAGAACGCTTGTCCTGGCCATTGCCAGACTGCTTTTTGCCCTGACTGTTGGTCATTCCTTGGCCATTGCCCATGCCCTGACCCATCATGCCACCCCGCATCATGCCCATATGGTTCTGCATAGAATCCATATGTTTCTCCCGGATGCGCTGGCGCTCGTCATCTGACTTGGCACCGCGCATTTCCTGCATCATGCTCTGCATTTGCGTCATGTTTTCCTGCATTTCCTGCATTTGTTCCTGGTTCATCATGCCGCCGCGGGGCATTTGCTCAGAACTGCCCTGAGCGAATACCAACACGGGTGCGGCCACGAGAACCGAGCACGCAATCAAACGAGTGAGTCTGTTCATAAAATCCTCCCTTGTAGATGCAGTCATCTGCATCCTTTACAGTAAAGACCATGAAGTTGAATTGCAGCACCCACATCCGCCACGTAGCGGACGTGTAGCCGGTCTACCAGCGGTATACGCCGCGGTTCAGGCCATCCCGAAAGGCGCTGAGAACCTTCGCACCCCGCAGAGTTGCACCGGCATAACCGTCAATATCATCGACCAGGTCTGCGGGCTGATACAGCTGGAAGATGGCGGTCACAGGCGCACCGTCCAGGCGCTCAGTGATTTGCTGATACTGACGCAGTACCGGGTAGAGCT